>NZ_JBHVQI010000009.1:0-142920 GCF_042886835.1 Paenarthrobacter sp. NPDC057981 | reverse complement strand
GATTACCGGCAACATGCCGGTAATCGGGGGCTTCTTTAACTTACTGGCCCCTACGAGGCTGCGACTTCGGTTCTCCTCAGGCGGTAGGAGCCGGAGTCGCCCGACACCGGCACGTACCGGACGCCCAAAGCCGGATCCTGCTCATCTGTTCCAGCACGAACGGGAATGAGTTCGTCCGGAGCAACTCCGTGCTCGACCCAACGCATGAGCGCGATCATTCCTGTTGAGAGATCGAAGTTAAACCGCCCGGGCTCAGCAAGCCCATGGGCCTGACCGAGGCAGACGAAGAGCCTAGCGAAATCGCTCGTGCTATCGAACCCGCCAAACGCTGACGCCAGCCGGTCATAGTACTCGTAGCTGCTCTCGGGCGGGATCACTTGGTCTTCAGTCCCGTGAGTGATCAAAAGCTTTCCACCGCCGTCCCGGAAGGCATAGAGATCTGTGCTGTCGACAGCCACGTATGCGAACTTTTCCAACCCGACCTTCCAAAGTCGGGCGAACTCATCGAAAGTCAGGGATCTCCAATCGTTCTTCCGCCCATCGGTCAACCACGTCTGGAACCACACTTCGGAGATCTCCCACGGGACAGGCACCAGCGCACCGGAATCATCCAGTTTCGTCTCGCAAATCCCGAGTCCGGGACCCATCGCCCCCCAAGCTTCGACGCCCGGGCGCACGCCGTACCACAGCCGCTCTCCGTCCGGTGCGGTTGGGCCATCCCAGATCATCTGCATCACTCGAGCGTCCTGCTCGGTGATGACACCAGCGGGAGTGTCCACGCCAATTAGCGCCGAAGGATCGAAATCCACCCGCTCGACAGTATCGATGAAGGGGCGCAGCGATCCTGACCTGATCCGATAAGCCTCGACCGCCGCGCTCCGGAACGCCTCCAGCTTGGCCGGCGAGAGTGGGTTGTCCAATTCCTTCATCACCAGCGCTGGCCACATCCCTGCGGGAATGAGATGAGTCCAATTGATGGCCGGCATCTCCGACCAAACGCCGTTGTAGTCGTCCGGGTGGTGTAGCGCCGACGACAAGGCCTGGCGTCCGCCTCCCGAGCCGCCCTGGAAATAGCTGAAAGCCGGCTCCTTTCCGTGAATAGCTGCCGTGACAGCCTTTCCGACAATCGTCATTACATGAGTTCCTTCATGGACCCATGTGTTGATAAGGACCGGATCGTTCTTTCCTGTTGTAGGCGAGATCTGCCATTCGTAAGCGCTCCCGTCCAGTGGCACTCCGCCATCAGTCATCCCGACGGCAAACCCGTTGAGCACGCCGTTGACCATGGGGAAGTGAGCATAGGCAAGACGGGATCCTGCCCCACCGACACCGAGAAAGCGTTCGTTCCACGCCAGCGGTACCCAAACTTCGATGTTCGCGATGTGGCCGTCGCCATCCTGGCTATGGATATGGACGGCGCAGTAAGGTGGCATGTCACTGAAATCCAGGCTGGGGACAGCCCAGGTGGCTGGCGTCGCTACCGCTCCCGAATCGTTGATGGATACTTCGACGACCTCAACGCCGGGGATGTCCTGCAATGCTTCGGCGATGGTCGCCCTAGTACAGCGTGCCCGGGCCTCATCGCCCTCGTTTATGGATGACAGATTCACCCAACTCGCTGCGGCAGTACGCTGAAGATCGAGCATCGTTACCTCTCCTTCACCAGAGCCTGCGTGCCCACTGCCTCTCAGGACGAAACGTGGCATCCACCGGGAGTCGAGAAGATGCAGTGATTGCACACAAGGTTCCGACTTTATTCTTCTTTGGACCATCGGGCATCTACGCCACGACGTAGCCAGTTCGAACGGACGGCTTGTTCCGATCATTCCCATTACCCGACAATGAGTGCACCCCCCAAAGAGGGGTTTTGGGACGCTGAGATATTCCCCGCGATCGTCAACTAAGCATGGGCCGGTAAAGCAATTCGAGTCCGGCGGAGTCATAGATTTGGCGGCAGCGTTCGATCGACAAGCACTCATCCTTTGCGCGGTCGCGGTCGAGAACATGGTTGCCTTCCAGCACTTGGTCTTTCGGCGGCATCAACCATGCAGGTTCCTGATCGACCCAGAAGTTATCGAGGAATTGGATGTGCTCCCCGGTGGGCAAAACGCCGTTGCCGGACAGCGGGCCACCCTCCACGTTAAGGCCCCCAGCGGAGTTCGTCGTGTTGTATACGACGTTATCGGTGAACGTGATGTACGTCGGCCCATAGTCAGCGTAGAGGGCGAAATCCAATGGCCCGTTGGTGAGACCAGGGTACACATCAGGCTCATAGTCAGTGTCGTGGATGAGGTTGCCGCTCACCAAGGCGCCCGTCTCGTATGAACCGGTCTGAGACTGAGGGCCGACTACGTATACACCACCACCATCACCCATGACTCGCAGGATGTCGAAGACCTTGTTGTTCAGGATCTTCGCCCCGCTAGTTCCAGGACCTGGGCAGGTCGGCGCCACGCCGCACACGAAGATGCCACGGTCTGAGATGGTATTGATCTGATTGTTGCGGATGGTGATGTTTCTGGACTGGATGGCGGTGATGCCTGTTCCAGCGCCCGAATACTCCTCGCCGATGTGGTGGATCCAGTTGTTGGCTACCAATACACTGTCGGTGATCGAGTCCCGGGTCTCTGGCTGGACGTTGCCGAGGATGATGCCGCCACCGGAGGTATCGGTAATCTCGTTGCCTACGATGGCGATGTTCTTCCCATTGGCCTCGATGGCGTCAGCCCCCATGTGGGAGAAGGTGTTGCCCTCGAGAGTCACCCCATCTACGTAGCGGAACCGGAGACCGCCAGGGTTGTGGCACGTCTCACCCACTGGGTAAACGACGGGCCCGCACCAATACTGCTCGGAAAGGTGGTGCACGTAACCATCCGTGGTGTTGGGCTTGTTCCAAGCTGTGTGCTGGAAGTCCACACCGCGGAAAGTGAGGTTGCGCACCGGAACCTCCGGTGTGCCATTGGTCTCGACAAGGCGTTCGAGGGCAGGAACGACGGCGTTGACCTGGCTCATGTCCTCGCCGGGGCGCGGAATGTAGTACAGCTTGTGGTGCCGGGGGTCGGTGGTGTCCAGTACCTGGGTGCCGGGCTCGGACAGGAAGGATTTGCTGTTCTCAAACGACGTGGGTCGACGCGTCGGGCTCGTCCCGACGTGTGTCGAACCAATCACGCGGCTGAAGCACGGCTGGTCCATCACAATCTCGGTCAATGCAATGGAGGACACCCCGCAGCGGGGGGCGGCCCACGAGACTGCAGTACGAACCCATACCGCTTCGATGTCCGCCGGGTTGGCCCAAGACCCCACCTGGAGGGTAGGCGTTGCGTCGACTACCGTGTAGCCAGCGGGCGTTTCGACCATGCCGACGTTGACCGAGATCGAGGCTCGTGGCGCCCGCTGGTCGTTGACGTACACCTGCCGCGGTTCGAGGGTTCCGACATCAGCTACCCAGATGTTGCGCGGCCCGTTATCCAGCGTCCATCCAGTCACCTTACGGCCGCCGCTGAGGACAACCTCTGCGTGCCGTCCCAGTGGCTGATTGTGATCGTACCCGGCGGCCTGGTAGGTCACTCCGAAGCCATTACGGCCGGAGTCGGAGGCGTTGAAGGTCAACGTCTTATCAAGCACGTAGGTGCCGCTGTCAATGTTAACGACGACGTCGCGCGTGCCGGCCGACGCTACCTCGCGCGCCGCCTTCTGCGCTCGTTCAATGGTGGCGAAGGGCTTGGACTTCGTACCCAGACCCGAGTCGCTTCCGCTGTCGGCTGAGACGTAGAGCATCTCCGGGGAACCGGACACGCCGCGTAGGGTGGTTGCTGCCTGAACCGGAGCCTCCCGCGCGACCGTATTGGTCGCAAGAACGCCAACGAGGGCAATGGCGCTCACGATCAATAATCGCGGTGACGTCAGACGCCTCCTCCTGCTGCTCATGTGTACTCCTTGTTCCGTCGAGTGTTAAGACCGCAGTGTCAGCAGCTGCATTCGTCTCACTGGTCAACGGCATAAACGAAGATACAGAGAGAGAAGAGGAGGGCATCAATCAGATAGATAATGCAGGCGCTGCGCCGACCCCGGCCACTTGTCATGAAGGCCCATCGCCGGGCTTTCACTATCTTGAAAGTGATTCACTTGCTGGAAAATGTTATTCGGGTCACAGTTGGAGTGTCAAGGCACCGAGTGGGGTTGATAGGCGTTCGCTATGGGTGGTGCGGCCATTGGCCGGTACCTGGCGGCATGCAGCGACCAGCAGTTGCTTCGCTTGGAGGACGTGAGAACTCCTGTCCGTTCTCAATGTAGTTGTCAGTGGCGACGTGGGAACTGACAGGTTGAATGAGACAGAACTGGCAGTTGCTTCTCATTCATGTTGTCAGTTCCGTAGATCAGCAAAGGGCTTGCAGCGTGCCCGGCCAACATATTCGCCAGCAACGGCAAGGCAGGCGCCAATGACAACTGGACTGGGAGACGCCTCAAATCCGTCGACTGACACCTTTACTGCGAAAACTGCCATCTGCCGTTAATGCACGGGGGTTCTCGCAGCTACTTCCACTCCCGTGGTTTAAACGCCGATAACGGATGTTATGTAAAGTTGAACAGTGATTATTGCATCCCATGCACGATCACGCCCTCGTACCGTCCTGGGCGTCCACACGTTGCAGCTCTAGCGCTGACGAACTGGCGTTCCGAATACCGATCGACCGGGACGCCAGAGTAACGAGTAACGTGTCAAAGCATTTACAAATCACCAACAATGCCGCACATAAGGTGTTCTCATGAGTAGAGCCCTGGACATCCGGATTAGTCTTGCCACCTCAATGCACGCCCAGCCCGGGGTGTATGCCCTCCTTATAGGCTCAGGGACATCTACTGGGACCGGCATGCCAACCGGGTACGGCGTTATCAAGTCACTGGTCCGACAAGCTGCCGCAGCTTCCGAATTTCCCCTTGACGAAAATGATGACGTGGAAGCATGGTGGGCCGAACACGGCGATGAACAGGAACTGGGCTACTCGAACCTGCTCGAGCAGATGGCCCCCAACCAGGCGGCCCGTAGTGCACTGCTCGGGGAATTTTTCGAAGCAACTGAGGAGGAACGTCGGGAAGGCAAGAGGGTCCCGGGTCCGGCACACCAGGCCCTCGCCCACCTGGTTCAAAAAGGTCTTGTGAAGGTCATAGTTACCACCAATTTCGACCGACTTATCGAACAAGCCTTGGCGGCGATTGGGATCGTTCCCCAGGTTGTGGATTCCGAACAATCGGTCAGAGGGATGAAACCCCTCGTGCACTCCGAATGCACTGTCATCAAGATCCATGGCGACTACAAGAGCCTCGAACAACGCAACACTCTCGCGGAACTGAGCAGCTACGGCGAAGGTATGCAGCAGCTGATCGACCAGGTCTTCGATGAGTACGGCCTCATCATCAATGGATGGTCTGGCGAGTGGGATAAGGCACTGGTTCAATCACTCAAAGGTCGCCGCAGCAGACGCTACCCCCTCTTCTGGACGAGTTATAACAAACTAGGCGAGGCAGGCCAGGAACTCGTCGTACGACACAACGCCGTCGTCTTGGAAAACGTCACAGCCGACGAGTTCTTTCCCGACCTCGTGACGCGTCTGGACTCCCTTGAAAAGCTCGCAGCACCACCGATCACCGAAGCAATGGCTATCGCAAGGCTCAAAAAGCTCCTGCCCTACCGGGAAAACCACATCGAGCTCCGTGACCTGCTTGATGAGGAGCTGAGGCCAATAGCTAGAGCCCTGTCAGAACGCTCTCCGCGCATAGTTCCCTCCGATGGATCCACAACGGTCAACGTCCCGCGCGACTTCGAAATAGAGTGCGCGAGACTGCTGGCCACGTCACAGACACTCATGAAACTGGTCGCTACCGGTGTCATGTTTGACCGCGATAAGTTACACACCGACCTCTGGATCTGGGCGATCCAGCAACTGCTTCGGGCCCACACACCGATCGCTGGGGGGTTTCACGAGCATTGGATCAACCTCAGCAAATATCCTGCATTGCTTGTCTTCCGGGCAGCGACCATGGCAGCGGTAACCTCCCATCAAGACGATGTTTTCCTCAGGCTCTGCCGCGAACCGAAATTGAAACACCACAACGTCGACGAGCTACTTCCGGCTTTCGTAGGCCTTGACAGCTATCTCGTGCTGGACCGTTCAGTGGTCGTTGAATTTCCCCGCTGGAAGGGGACCCGATATTGGTATCCGCCCAGCGCCCTGTTAGAAAAGGATCTCGAAGCTTCGATGCTGTCCGTTTTGGGTGACCAGGAGACATACTGGGAGGCTTTCCGAAGGACGGAATACCGTTTGGGCTTGCTTACTCTCCTCGAACCGTGGGATTGGTTCGAACCGACGCCGGGCATGTACTGGAGTCGTGACACCTCCTGGTCACGTGGTGGTGAGCTGATATGGGAACGCGACTTCCGGGCCAATGCCGACAGGGAGGCATGGGGCTGGGAGCCGGTCGAGGATTCGGATGACTCCTTTAGCGACAAGATCAATGAACTGACGGAAAGAATCAAGAAACAACAGATCATGTACTAGGGCAGGCCAAATGATCATGTATGCCGGTACGCCGCTGAACGCGTCTTGGAGAAGAAGAGGTTCCATAGCGTGCGACTGCAGTGGCGAAGGGGTATATGGCGCCAGCGAGGGGGCACGCCAGCCTACGGTAACCTTTTGACCGAGAAATTCGAGGGGATATCTTCCTGGACTGGAAGTAGTTGCCCTTAACCCTGGCCGGGCCAATTAAATATACGGCGCGTGTGCAGCCCGCAAAGGCGCCGGCACATTTCCACGATAATCTCATAAAAAGACAGGACCGAACCTTCACATCCCGTACGCCCGAGCACCGCGTCCGGGTATCCACGATGCCCACTCCGCGTCGTGACAACAGGCAACACCACCGTGGTCTCCGCCTGTTTCCGTAGGCCGATACCGACGTTACATTTCGAGGCTGCGATGCTGGGGCCCCAGCATTAGGCTAAGCCCTACTCACTCCACATCTCCCCGCTAAGCCGGCTGGGGCCAATATGCACGAGGAAGCCTATTCATGACGACAGCAGGCGAGAACGGCTCGCAAAGCTCTGGCAGGAATTGGGTTGAGAGACACCCAGTCGGCACCGGAGTTCTGGGCGTGCTCTTAGCTGGAGTCCTCGGCGCGGGTTCTGCCGTATGGGGAGCCCAAGTGTCCTCCGAAGCCTCATACAGAATTGCAAATGCGCAACTGCAGGTAGCTGCAGAGCAAAAAGCTAAGGACCAGAAAGAATCTACTTACAGAAGCTACCTCGACGCAGCCAATTCATATAGGAATGCTGCGGTCGACCTCTTTGGCGGTACGGCCCCGGCAGATGCCAAGACAGCATGGTCGTCGTTCATGACTGCAAGGGCCAAGTTTCAAGAGCAGACCAACGAGATATACGTATACGGAAGCAATGACGCATGGGAGGCGCATCTGAAAGTAGCAAAGACCCTGCCACCTGCGCTGGGCGACGCATCTCTTAGCTTCAGTGCCACGGATGTCTCGAGCCAACCAGCGTTTACAGCCGCCTATAGGGGCTTTCTCGAAGTCCGATGCAGGGAAGTCCCAGCGCAGGTTCGTTCAGGCTGCGCTAGCGGATGACCCCTGCGATGTCGCCCGCGGCTCCAGGGCCGAAGCGACCTTTATGGGCGCGACGTCATCACGCTGCGGTAACAAAGCTCGAAAGGCTCTTTCATCCCGAAGGCGTCCATAGCCACACTCGCGACAAGCCGGCATCGGCGAACCCACGTATCACGCGCGGCGGCAGGCTCAGGCTCAAGCGGTCCGTCTCCGGTGCTCCTGCGCTTTCGGGATTTCGCGTTGTGGGCCCGTTTGCGGGTTCGGGCCAGTTCGGGGTTAGCGAGGTATTCCATAGGGGGGTCCGTGACGTCCGCTTCGAGTGCGGGTATAGCAGCTTGGGGCGTAGTTTTACTGGCGCGATTGCGAGCAGTTGCAGGACCCTAACGTGTTCTGAAGTAGTCAGTCGAAATTTCCTAGGACTGTCGAGACGACGAACTTTGATCTTCCTCGACGATCCGTGTCACCGTACCGAGTAGGGTCAGAACGGCCTGTCTTTGCGGCAGAGGCCAATCACTCGAGGCCCAACCCATAGGTATCAAGTCAGAAAGAATCGCGAAGGACAGCGGGACGTCTTGCGAGTTGCGTACTCTAGTCTGCTTGGCCCTCAAAACAGCGGTTTCGAGTGCTTGGATGACAGCGAGCGGACTGGAAAAGGACAGCGCTTCGGCCGCGGTTCGTGAGATACCAGGTACCCAAAGGCATTGCCCTAGGGCAGCTGCAACGTCCCTCCCCTCTTTGCCTCCCAACAGTTTGGCGGCTTTGGCCCGTAGATCCCGGTCGGCGGTCGCAGTCAAAAGGATCTCAATAAGAACAGCGTTCTCACGCTCTCCTCCATGCCGACCGAGCACTTCGATAGCCCGAATGCGGTCGCGTGAAGAAGAAGCCGGATCGCATAGGACTTCGAAGAGGATGTCGTCCGCCGGCTTGAGTCCGCGGCCACCGGCAGCCATAGCGGTCTCCATGCGAACTCTCGGATGAGTGCCAGCGCTAGATAAAACTCTGATCAGGGCTGGCTCGCCTTCCACCCCTCCAAGGCTAGCCAGATAACGAATGGCCCAGATGTGGTCCGGCGAAGATAAGGTGTCAGGGTCAGAGACGATATTGATGAGGACGCGTCTCACTTCCTCCATCTGGCGGCCTGCTAGCGCTGTGATAATCAGCTCGAACATCCGGTACTCAATATCGGCGTCGTGAAGAAGGTTGACAAGGGCTCGGCGGGTTTCTTCTTGGTCGTGCTCCCTAAGGGCACGAGCTGCGTTCTGCCGCACGCTGTGATCGATCGTTGGAGTCCTGACGATCTCCACGAGCGCCCGTGCTCCACCGCTTCCTCCACGACCGCCAAGCTGGCGAGCCGTCTCCGCTTTTATCCACGAGGGGGCCTGAGGATCCCTAAGAACCTCTATGAGGGCCCTATCCGCTTCCTCCTCACCTCGCGCGTCCAAGGCAAAGGCAGCCGACCAGCGCGCCCACATGGAGCTGCTGGGGTTGTGCAGGACTTCGACGAGGCCTTGTTCAATGTTCGCGCTCAGGTCACCGTCTTGAAGTGACTGAGCCGCTGACCATCTGACCCAGAATGGAGTAGTTGGGTCGCGAAAAAGATCCAGAACCCTGATCTTAGGGGCGGCTCCGCCGCAGCCTGCAAGCATGAGCGCAGACATCCAACGGGCCCACGGGTCGACCGTAGAATCTTCTAGGAGATCCAGTAGGGCACGGTTGGCTCGCGCGCCACCCTGGTCGCGCAGAGCGCGAGCGGCCTCGCCACGAGCTTCCTGATCAAAGTTTGGGTCCCGCAAGGCCTCTATGAGAGCGTCCACTCCTTTGTTCCCTGCGCCGTCGCCCAGTAACAGCGAAGCGGTGAATCTTGCCCAAGAATCGGTAGTAGGGTCTCCGACGACTTCAGCGAGCCCTAGAGCGACAGCCTCCCCGCTGGCCTGTTTAAACTGCTCAGCAATAGCCTGGCGGACCCAAGTGGCGGCGGTCGGGCTGCGAAGAACTGCCATTCTTCTCTGCAGAGCCCCCTCCCCCTTCAAAACTGAAGCCGCGATTGCTCCGGAGAACCGCGACTCCTCGCTAAGCTTGGCGTCCTCGAAGAAGTCCATGATGGCCTGCGCTGCCTCCTCGGTGCCGTTTTCGGCAAGTAACCGTAGCGCCGCGCTGGGGCTTGAATGCTCGTCGCTTCGTAGCTTGGCTATGACCTTCGCAATTAATCGAGGCGGCAATTTGGGTGCGATTAGCTCGAGTTGATATGGCGCTGTGGGATGTCCACGCTCCCAAAGAAACATCCAACGCGCGGCCACAGCACCCGCGAGCTCAGCCGAGACAGATGCTCTCTGTACAACCCGTGTGGCAACGGCTAGTCCGCAATGGAGAATATCTGGATCCATAGCCAGTAAAGCGCTGAGGTAAGCGCTGTGAGCAACCTGAAACTCGCCTATTAAGCTGAGGACTTCGTCCCAGTCCTTGTCAAACCAAAGGTGCCGCTCAAGAAGTTCCTGCCAGCGGATACCCTTTTTGTGCGCTAGATTCTTAGCGACCAGGTATTCTGCGACCGTTCGATGGATAAAATAGTAGGCTGGAGCGCCACCCAACCGGTTGATTCCACTGGGAATGAGGATCCCAGATTGTACTGCAGCACGGAGTGCATCAACTTCACTCTCGCCCTTCGCGGAGCTAATCACATCAAATATTTCATCGGCCAACATACGGTCTTTCCACCCATCTGGGTGTTCGGCGAAGGACAAGGCAATGTCCCCAAGAACTCGAAGGAGATCTGCTCGATCTTTTAGCGAGAGGTTTTGTATCTTGGTCGACGCCTGACGCTCACCCCTCCGGTGATAATCGTCTAAGAGAAGGTTCAAGATCCGCTCATAGAGGCCCGCGCGGCTGTCCGGAATGTCTTCGTCTTCGTCGGCCAGCGCGCAAGCGAATGTCAGGAGGAGGGGAGTCCTTAGCAACCCCATGAAGTCATCGTTCGTGAGACGGTCTACAAGGCGCTTTTTGGAAGCCGGTGGAAGTGCCCAGGCATCAACGTACGCAAACACTTCGTCCGGAGTGAAGGGCTGCAGTTCGACCTCGTCGATCGTCGAAAGCCCTGCTGGCCGACGATAACCAGACAGGCGACTCGTTAGGAGAACCCTCCCTTTTCCCTGACGAAGTTGACAGTTATGAAGAAGCAGCCCCAGGGGGCTGATCCACTTTCTGCAGGCACCTCATCAAGCGCATCCAGAAGGTACGTGTTGGGTGTTGTTTGGAGATGCCGAGTGAACCAATCGCGGTAAAATTCGTTGTCGATATCCTGCAAGTTGGCACAAGCTGCTTCAAAACTGAGTTGAGCATCCTTACTAGCTATCTCATGGAGGACATCACAACGGACAATTACAGGAAGATGGAGATCCTCAGGCTTAACTTGACTTTCAAGCGCCGTGAGCGCATCAATGGCGAGTCGACGCGCTTCCCTGTGAACAAGTAAGGTCTTGCCCGTCCCCGGATCGCCGAGCACTGCTAGATGCCCGTCTCTGGCAGCCATCTCATCCCAGGGCACAACTTTTGTACGGCCGCCCGATTCAGATCTGATTGATAAAGGTTCGTAGACTTGACGACCCTTTTCGACATCTCGCCGTACAGTCACGTGAACCCTCGCAGGTCGATCAAGCTTGCCTGCATTTTGCTTGGCTTCCGTGAGCGGCGAATTCATTCTTGCTTTGCAACAACGCAGAACCCATTCAAGATAGGTGCGGATTCCGCGGCGTATTGAGGCCGGCGAGCCTGTCTGATTTACTTCAGGGATTGAAGGGAGTAATTGAGTGAGGTCAGCGAAGGAAGTCGCCTCTCTTGCAGCTCGAGTTTGGAGCTCCTCCCGAATACAAGGGCCTAGCCAAAACAGGAAGTCATCTATATCGATAGATAATTCTTCACTTAACAAATGCAAGTCCCCGACTTCGGATTCTAGGCATTCACGGATTGATTCAAGGGAATCAGTAGACCCAGTAACAAAATGCTGGACATACAACTCCCATGACTTAGAACCGCTCATAGGCTCGAGGACTCGATCGGTGAAGAGATCCCACCACGATTCGCTCTCGTAGACTGCCCAGGCCTCGGTATCTGATTGTTCGGTGGAATCATACGCGACCGACCTCCACACCGCGCCCACTACGCCGGCGGCAATCGCCCCGTAAAGTCCGTCGAACTGCTCCTCAGCATGCTTCCGTCGCCCAAGCTTCCCGGCCTTCACAATCCCAGTGACCATTTGCATGCCTAAACCGGTTGCAACCCCCTTGGCAACGTAGGGTCCCCATTCCGCTACAAAGACAGCCAGCTCACTCAAGTTGTTCACCGTCCACACATTGGTTTTGTCCCACCGTATTGGAGGAACTATAACGTTGACCACTACCAGGCCCGGATGCGAGCACCTATGATTGCGAGCTTCCAGAGCCGCTAGAGCACAGACATCACGGCAGCTAGCACCCACAGAACAACGGCCCGCCGCGCTACCGGCCGCCACTCTCACATCCGGTGTCGTCATCGGTAAAGCATGCGCGGAGCAAACTCGATAGGACTGAAAGCTATCCGAAATAGAACGCTACCGGGCCGCTGTCTGCGTCCGCGTCAGGTGGCGCGTTCGCTATTCTGCGCGGGCAGGTACACCGGTGTTGTCAGCGCGGCGTTCTGTAAGGAATTTGAACGCGCTCCACCGCCTCCTCACCAACCGGCAGTCCTGCCTGTGTCGGGCGGCAAACGACGGCTGACGCTTCTGTCCCGCTCGGAACACCGCGCGTCCATGACAAGATAAACAGGCCAGTTCCTGGCGGGTTGCCCTCCGCTCTTCCGGGGGAAGTCCCCGCAAATTCTGTGGCCGTCCATTCCGTGCCATCCAGAACGCTTTTGCCACATACAAGGCCCCTCCTCATTACTTACAACTGAAACTTCATGCCCGCAGCCTGGAGCCCAGCGAACAGCTCCGCATCGCCAAAGTGCCCAAAGGTGCTCAGCCGGGCTCCCAGTGAGACGGTCAGGGGTTGCCGCGCCAAGCACGATTACCTGCGCCCTGAAGAATCGCCGTGGGCGTGCCCTCCGCTCGCGACGACGTGGACGACCCGCACGCGTTCGCTACCGATGGGGTGCCACTTGTGTGCCAGATGCCCGGGGTGATGAAGCGAATCGCCCTCATTTAGCGTCATTGGCTCGCCGCCCTCGAACTCCACAAGCAGCTTTCCACTCAGGACGATCACCAAGTCTTCGCCCTCGTGTGTGAACCAGCTCTCTCCACCCGGTGACGTAATCGTGAGTTCGTACGCCTCAAGCATCATGTCGGGATTATTCGCGAGCGTGCGCCCCACTACCGCACCAAGCGAATCGCTGAACGGACGTGCTGGCGAGTCCGCCCTTACGACGGAAACAACCTCGGCCGCCGGCTCGCCCAGCAGCTGATATGGGGTACTACGTTTATCCGTAGGTCAGCATCCACGCCGTCCTAGGTTGGCTCCCTACTGCTCTCGCACAGATTGCGCAACTTCAATAAGGCACAATAATCCAATGGATGAGATCGGCTGGCTGTCGTGGGTAGGTGGCATCGTTATTGGTGCAATCATCACTTGGTTCTTCTCGTGGAAGTACGGCAACCGTAGGCGGAAGCTTCTTTTCACGTGGGAAGCCGTTCAACTGATGCCGGACAACGGAGTGGCCAACGGCGGTTTGGAAGTATCTTACGAGGGCACACCGGTCCAGGATCCCTATTTAGTTAAGGTGACGATAAAGAATCTTGGCCCATCTGACATTTCGACGAGGCACTTCGATAGCGGCCAGATGCTCAAGGTGATGTTTCCCGCAGGGTATGTATCCACAATGGATACGGATGTAGCTGCGACCCCGACCATTCGGCTTGGCCCCGATTTCCTTGGCATACCGCCGCTTCTCTTGAAACGTGGAGCCGCGATTAATCTCGACGTACTGGTAGACGGCCCGACGACACCCAACCTTGACTCTCCCATAGTGGACACAGATATCGTCAGAGCCGACGCGAGGGCTATCGCCGTTGGAGTAGTTCAGCAAAGTACGACCCTTACGGTCGACTCACTCGGCCTGCCTGGCATTTCAGTTCGCTTCGGATCGCGCCGACGCTAACCGCCCGCGACTGCGACTTGGGCACGTGGGTTTACTCAGCCGTACCGACGACCCGGACGCAAGAGCCATCATTTTGGCGTAGACCGAAACTTCGCAGAACCCGCGCCTCGGCTAATACAAGGTTAATTATTCAAGGTGCAGGTGTAGAACCATAGGGGTCGAGCCGTCAGCTGGGCGAGTGCTTTGGTATTATTCCGAAACTGGACGACTAAGGCCTTGCTCTCATTTGTTGGACAGAAGGGCGTCACTTCAACGTAATATAACCGTTCTGAAATCTGATTCTGCTCACTCTTGACCTCCATCATGAACTTGCAAGTAAGGTTTCGAGTAGGTCGATGCCGACCGGCAGTGCCTGTATCGAAGGAGCTGGAATGGGATTCTCGGATGAGCTTAAGCAAGGCCTCCGGGACCAAGCGGTTGGTGCCATGAAGTACGGAGCCTCGTCTTCGCCTGGGCATAATCGGCAGGCCATGCTTGCGGCGCGCGAGGAACGCTTGGCGCGGGAAGAGGCTACGCGGCGGAGGCTGGGTAGCGCTGCTTTATCTCAAAGCCACTTGACCTCCTTGGCGCGTCGCGCCTATCGCGAAGCGCAGCAACAGAGAGGGAAACGCGACATTCAGTTCGAAGAGAACGGAATCAAAGTCTTGGTGAAGAACGGATATAGCCGAAAGTTCGATAAATATACAACTGACGTAATCCTGGTAGATCATGCCAGCCCCGAAGAGCATTTGCATCTCATTTATGATGAAAACGGTTCGGAGATTCACAACATGTGGACTAAGAATCACTGACCTGAATCCCTGTTCTTAGGGAAGACTACCAACCGAGCCCTTTGCAGCCATAGATACAATTGCCAGTGACCGAGCTTTACGGAATCATTATTGTCGGCGTTCGAAGCGTGGGGGTGGGCGTAGCAGCGACAACATGGATACTTGCCCAACGAAAACTCAAGTCCAGTGCTGGCTGATCTGCCGTTCTGGTGGTCCTCGAACGGACGTGGGCCCAGGTCGCAATCTACATCGACGGCGGCTCCTTTCTAATATGATCGCCTGATGGAAATCGTAGGGGAATCTGGGCATCGGCTTCTGATGTACGTCGAGGCCGTGAGGCGACAGGGCCATGCTTTGCGTAAGGCTGAATTCGAGGCCTACGCAGCAGCGTGGGAACCAAAAGTTACAAAGCCTGTTGATTGGACTGCTCTTCGTCTTCTTAGCGAAATGGATGAGGAAACTGCTCACTCTGTACTCGGCAGGGGACGGGTGGTTGAGCCCATGCTGGATTTCATGGTGCGTGTCCGCTGGATGACCCTCAGCGCTGGTGAAGTGGACATCACTCCGCTGGGGCGAGCGGTGCTGCGAGAATCGAACACTCCCCTGCCGGCGTCCGACACGGGTTCCACGGTCGAAGTCGTCATTGATCCAAATGATCCGTTTGCCTACGCACAATTGATGTCGAAGATTACCAGCCTTGACTCATGCATGGTCATCGATCCCTACCTTGACGTCGATCAATTGCTGACGCTGGCCAACTTCAATACCGTCACCCGCGTCTTGACTGGCACCTCGAAGCTAAAACAGATTGCACCTGTGTTTGCGCTGATGGGTGAAAAAGTGCCCCACCTCGCACTACGGTCTCTCAAGCAAAACGAGCTCCACGATCGCTTCATCATCCCCAAGCGGGGAAGCGCGTACATGCTTGGCTCAAGCCTGAACTCCATCACCAAACGATTTGGCGTGGCCACGACTCTCGAACCCTCGTCGTCGAAGTTGATCTCAACGCATTACGACACGTTGTGGGGGAAAGCAGATCCAGTGCCCCAGAAGGAGAGTAAGGAAATCAGCCGAAAAGCCGACCAGTCGAAGGCAGAAGATGAAACCACATCCACCGGAGAGTTGTCCGAACACTCGGAGCTCCCGGGATGAGCCAACCTGATCTTCTTCGTCCGAGCCGGGACGGCGACCAGTTTCACTACACTTGGGCGGCGCGTCAGTCATTGCGGCTCCTTGACGCAACATCTGGACTGGATTCACTGTTTGTCGAAGCAGTCGATCCCAGCGAACAGCCCGATGTGTCCCAGACAGACGATTTGTCTGACGACGAGCAGACTCGCACGGGTGATGAAGTTATCGACCTGGCGGAGTATTGGGGCTCAAGCAATATTGAACACGCAACGAAAATTGTCTACCGACAGTTCAAGCATTCCACTCGCTACGCGAACGACCCGTGGACCCTTTCGTTCCTGACAAAGACTTTAATTGGCTTTGCGCGCAAATACACCGCGTTGAAGACCAATCACCCGGCTGCACTCGACGGTGTATATTTCGAATTCATCAGTAACCGACCACCCGCGGACTCCGCCATGGAGGCACTCAGGGATCTCCAGAACGGAAACCTCTCGCCAGCAACCAGGGGCATCCGAAAGCGGCTCACGGAAATCATTTCCACGGAGGACCTCCGACTCCTTTGCGAACGGCTCACGGTCGATGAGCGAGCACCCTCCCTCCTTAAGCTCCGTCATCTTCTCGACCTGGATGTCGCAGATCTACTCCCAGGGGCACCGGGCGAACAGGCCCTTTTACTGCGGGAAATGATTTCCAGTCGGGCGACTTCAGTCGCCGGCGACAATCCCATGGTGCGTCGCGCCGATGTGCTCGCCTCTCTTAAAGCTTCTGAGGACCTGCTGCTTCCTGCGCCCAATTTGATTGAAGCCCCAAAGCGCTCAATTGACAGGCACCAGTTTGGCGAGATCGCCGCGAAGGTTTGTGAGTCTTCCACTGCCCCAACTCTTGTGCATGGCCCGGGCGGTGTGGGCAAGAGTGTTCTAGCCAGCATGTTGAAAGACAACTTACCCGAAGGCTCAGTCACTGTGGTGTTCGACTGCTTCGGTAATGGCTCGTACCGTCGGCCTAGTGCACCGCGCCACCGCTCTAAGCAAGGCTTTGTTCAACTCGTTAACGAGCTTGCAGCACACGCGCTATGCGATCCTCTTATCCCATCCTCCACGGCGGACGATGCCGATTATGCTCTTGCCTTCTATAGGAGACTTAGCAAGGCGGCTGAGATGGTCGCCACGACAAATACGGGCGCGCTTTTGGCGATTGTTATAGATGCCGCAGACAACGCGGCCATGATCGCCGATGAGATGGGGGAACGATCCTTTGTTAGCGGCCTTCTTCGGGAGCAGCTTCCCCAGAATGTGAGGCTAGTGGCCACTTGTCGGACAGAGCGCATTGACCTGCTCGGGCTTCCCGCCGGCTACCGGGACGTTCTGCTTTCAGGCTTCGATCTCGCAGAAACACGCGCCCATCTTACGACGGTCTATCCAGATGTCTCGTCCACTGACGCGTCTGAGTTCCACAACAGAACGAGCAGCAACCCTCGGGTACAAGCCGCGGTCCTGGATGCCACCAACAACATCAAGGAAGCCCTGACTTGGCTCGCACCAAATCCAGGTTCCCCCGGGCAAGCTCTGGACGCTTTGATCGAGCGCCAAGTTGCCGAAATTCGCGACCGACAACACGGATCGGCCCCGGAAATTGACGCAATCTGCACCGGCCTTGCTGCTCTGCGCCCGATGATCCCTATTCGCGTGTTGGCCGAACTGGCCAAGGTTCATCCGTCAGTGGTGTTGAGCTTCGTCGCAGACCTTGGACGCCCGCTTCTAATTGACGGCGACACAGTACAGTTTCGGGATGAACCGACCGAAACCTGGTTCCGAGATCACTTCAGGCCCACTGGAGCGAGCCTTGATGCCTTCATAGAGCGCCTGTCGCCCATTGCCGAAAAAGATGCCTATGTAGCTGCTTCGCTCCCGGCACTGCTCTTCGAAGCCAGCCGATTCGACGATCTTGTGCAGCTCGCGCTTTCCGATGATCTGCTTCCTGACAACGCACTTCCAAGTTCACAGCGGAACGAGGTCCAGCGGCGTGAGATAGCGCAGCAGCGCACACATTTCGCCCTGTCGGCCGCTTTGCGGGCGGACCGGCACTTTGAAGCCGCCCAACTCGCTCTGCGTCTTGGAGCACTGACGGCCGGACGTACCCGCCGCCTCGACCTTATACGGGAAAACACCGACCTGGCGGCACGCTTCCTCGACCCGAGCGTGCTCGAACATCTCATCGCTACCCGAAGCATCACGGCTAAGTGGCCTAACTCTAACCTTCCGATTGAAGGCGCTCTGCTGGCAGGTGCCGGGGGCCAAAGCGACCAAGCACGAAACCGGCTCCGGAGCGCGATGTCTTGGATGTATGCCTGGGTGGCCCAGGCCCGGCGGAATGACACCCCGTCGGATTTGAATGACTTGGACTTTCTGCAGATTGCTTGGGGACTGCTGAACACGGATGGACCAGCGGCTTGCACTCGTTTCCTACGGGGATGGCGTCCTCGCGCCCTTGCGTTCGACGTTGGAGTAGACATCGCACGTCGATTGCTCGATGCCGGCAGAGATTCAGACTTTCTGGAGTTTGCCCGCTGCTCCAAAGGCAAGTACCTCAAGTTTGCCATTGCGCACGCCGCGTCAGAACGGGATTTGCAGCTGGACGCAGACATCGTGGCTCATCTTCTTAAACCAGTCCTGAACCAGGATCAAAGGCCACAACTTAGCCGAAACAACGACCTCAGCCGGCGAAACCGTTCCGCCGACCCGATTCACAACGGCCTGACCGCTGCGAGTTGGTTGATCAACCAAGCAGTATCCCTCGAAATTCTCGCTGCAGACAAAGCCGCGCAGCTCCTGCGCTTGTACCTTCCACAAGACCTCGGGCACTTGAGTGGCTCATGGTACGACCCAGACGTGTGGTATCCCATCCTCGGGCTCACACTTGGTGCCCGACTTGAGGGCCGTTCCGCCGATGCCACCGAGTTCCAGGGTCCACGAATCCGGGAAGCAAGAGAACGCGAGAGGTACGAGTCCTCCCGTGAACTACGGACGTACCGTGAGAACGTCGAACCCCTGACTTCCTGGGCCGTGGCATGGTTGGACCTTCTGGGCAATCCCGGCCCTGAAAACAAGGCCGGATTCTCCCAACGAATATCCGAGTTCTTACGGCAGGAACCACCTGAATGGCGTGAAGAACGTGTCGACCAGACCAAGATCAACACCGTCTTCACCCTCATCGGGCGCGCCCTTGGCCGCTTTCCCGATATCGCCGACCACGCGCAATTCCTTGAGTTCCAGGCCGCAAATGACGATGTGATCGCGAGGAGTACCCTGACAAATGTCGTTCGACAGACCGCCGCGAATCCACTAACCCACAGGCTCTCATCCGAACTTGCCAGGCGCTGCCATCAGGAAGCGGCCGCTGCCCGAGAGGACGCAAGCGAACTTGCCGCCGATTTCGTCAATCTTTCCCGGGCTACATATCGCATCTCGCCCGACGAGGCGGTTGTTCATTTCCAAGCAGCCTTGGAAATAACGAATGCCATCGGCGATGACGCTTGGAGCCGATGGGAGACCCTACTTACGCTTGCAAACCAGGCGGGACAGGGCACAACCAATCAAACCGGCAAAGCCTACCGGCTATGCCAGATAGCTGAAAGCCTCGAACCCTACCTCGGGGATTACCTCTCCCACTCCGATGTGCTTGCCACAGCCAGCCGTCTTTCGCTGCCGGAAGCTCTCGCGGCCGGTTCCCGTTGGAGGGACAGGCGCACCGCTACCATCCGCGACGTGGCCAATGCGATCCTCACCAGCCCTGACCTCGTACTGGATGAAGACCCTAAAGCCGCTTTAAGCTTCCTTCCCCTCGGAGACCGCTTCCCAGACAACCATGCCCTGGCTTCAGCGCTTGCCACCAAAATTCCGGACTCAACGTCCGCGGTAATCACTTATCTCCAATTCCGACGTCCCACACCACTCACGCCGGCCGAGCAAAAGGATCTTCTCGAACTGACAGGGGTCACGCAGACATCCATTGAACGGAATGACGCCTCACTGCTACGCACATCGGAAGATACAACATACGCGTTCCCTTCCAACGAAAGGAGCAAGAACGGCTGGGATGACTACAAAAACTTCGATCTCACAACGGTGGACGGATGGGCTAAAGCACTTGACCACTCGGCAACAGGCAACAAGTCAAAAGACTTGTTCGACTACATCGCTGCTGAGGATCTGGTCTCCGATGCAGTCTTGCACGCATTCAAGGCCTGCCCGTCGGTCAGCTTCTGGGACCTAAGCCGACTGTTGGATGCGCTAGGCAATCATCCGCTTTCGATGGGGGCTGAAGCCGCGCTTGATCAGATTCTCATTGCGCAAATTCCTCGATTCGCGCCAGACATACTCCTCGTTTCCTGGCGTGCCTTCAACTACGAGAACGCTCGTACACTAACAAACAGCGACACTAACTACGAAACCATTGCCAGTCGCGCACTGGCCGAACAGGCCTCTTTCACAACCGAGCAAGCCTACGCGCTTGCCTCGAACCTCGGTCGGAGGCTTCCCGTTGGCGAGGCCCTCCAACTCTTCGACCTCGCCTCTTCGTATTTCAAAGACACCGCGCCCCTCGACAGCCACGATGGTCATCACAACGACGGCATGACAGAAAGCTGGGAGACCGAAGCGGCACTGGCATCAGTCATTTGGACAGCTCTCGGTGACCCGGCGGGAAAGACGCGATGGCGAGCTGCTCACAGCGTTCGCCTTGCTCTTACGCTCGGTAGTTCCGGCTTGGTATCACGCCTGGTTGACCTCGCCTGCGAACGGATTGTGCCTACTCCATTCCTCGATTCACGACTCGATTTTTACCAAAAACATGCTGTTCAATGGCTGCTCATAGGCATCAACCGGGCGACCGTCGAACCAATAGGACTCGCAACTGCAATCGCATGCGAGACTCTGCTGAAAACGACCGCACTAGGAATCCCCCATGCGGTGAACACGCCGCTTGCGCGTGACAGCTTGCTCCGCCTCCACAGCGCTGGCCTTATCACCCTCAGTTCTGAGGAAAAACAACACCTTGATCAAGTCGGCAAGCCGATGGGCCACGCACGCCACTCCCGGAAGGATGAGCTCACCAACGACGTCTCGCTGGCTGATATTGCGGCCCCCAGCGTCAGACCAGAGGATAGTACTTCGACCCCACCCCATAACAGTTTCCCCAAGCCAGCAAAGAGCGAGTCCCATCTCCCCAAGATCAACTCAGCTGGGAACGGCCTGCCAATTGCCCCCGACCTAGATGACCCCACTGAGGAGGAGCGGTTCAGGTTCTTTTTCGACTTCCGCCGGTACTGGTGCAAGTACCTCGGCGACGCTTTCGGCATCACTGAAGAATCAATTGAACAGATTGTCGCCGAAGTGTTGATCGACCATTGGGCGATTTCATCAAGAGGGCGCGTCGAAGACGATATGCGCCACACTCTAAAACTCTATCCCCGGGATAGCTATGCCAGCCGCGGCGAGTGGCCTGAAGAAGAAGACCTCGACTTCTACCTCGCCATTCAGGGCCTATATGAAGTGGCAGGCCTCCTCCTTCACAACCGGCCCGTCATCTTACGGTACGACGATGACGACGAGGCCGGAGAGTCTGAATACACAAGGTTCCTCAAGTCCCACACTCTCACTCGCGATGACGGCCGCTGGTTATCCGATCGGCGCGATCCGGCTCCGCCAAATGCTCGAATCGATCAAGACGATTCGATGGGGTTGGGGACCGTGAGCTATGGCCAAAACTGGGTTAGACAGATAGAGTCCAGCAGATTCAAAGAGGAGCTATTTTCGTCGCCTGACCAAGTCGTCGTTTCTGGTTTCCGGAGTGCGAACCACTACTCACGGAACGAGCGCGTAAGTATCAATTCGGCTCTCGTCACCCCGAACACCGCCCCCGCATTACTTAGGGCGCTTCAGACATCTCCGGATAAGCGCGCCTACAGAATTCCTGAGACCGGAGACGACACTTTCAGCTCCACAGTCCCTGGATTCGAGCTGGCCGGCTGGATCGACGATCACGGCGTTGACTCCGGGATCGACAGTCAAGATCCATATGCACGGTCCATCAACTTTCCACCCGTTAGGCCCAGCTCATCGCTCGCACCCATCAATCTGCTTGTTCCTGACGCTGACTTACGGCTCTGGTACAGCGGCAACCGCATTGTCGCGACCTCGACCGTATGGGATGACCACACCGATACACGGCAAACCACGGGTTCCACCGGGCATAGTATCGTTTTCAATCGCGCCTGGCTTGCCGGAATGCTCAATGAACTTGATCGTTGGCTCATCGTCGAGGTCCAAATACAACGGCGCGGGGAGGACTCCTCGCGCCGCCGCTCTAAAAATTCTGAAGACGACGAAGCCCTGGACCTTCCAGCCCTTCAAACCAAATACTTCTTGATCGATACGGCAGGAGAGACTCATGAGTCCTGACACCGACAAGGTCCTACGGCTTGGCCGGGCTTTGGCTGATGCCCTTGATCCCAGCGACATCGTTGGTCGGTGGATGTCGCACCACCTCGCTGAACTCATTACCCGCTGCCGCGAAGACCCGGACGACGAGAAACTAGCCGCAACAACACGAGAGGTTGTACTCAAACTTTGGGAACACAAATCCGGCGCACCCTTTAAAAGTGAACCGTACGCGTACTTGCGACCGGTCCTACGTGCAATCGAAAGGCTCGACCCAAGTCCCGAACCTTGGGCGTACTACCGCCCATTCGACGAACAAGCACCGAGCGTAGAAGCCATGGCAACATACCCTCTCCTACCAGTAGCCTGCGACATTGACTACGAGGTCGGGAACCTAATCCGACTAGTTGTTGCGAACACTGCAAAGGACGCCATCTCATGCGAAGAACCTTGGGTCATAGCCGGCCTAGAAACTGCCGAAACAGAGGAAGACCGTGTAGTCAGAACCCTTGAGCAATTCCTGCGTCGCTATAGCCACCGTTCGGAGTCAGTTCCCGACGAACCGCTCGAAGCGGACTTAGAGGCGGTCGCACCCGACACGAATTCAGGGGCGGCAATGGACGAAAGTGCGGGCACGGCTGATCCGGACGACACCGAGGCAGCCGAGCCCACGGATGCCCTTGACTTCTCGCAACCTCTCGTTGTGGCTGTTCAAGCTGCTGTCATCCGCTGCCGGGCACTACTCGACCGGCTATCTGACCTGACCGGAAAAGCGCCCGACCCCGGAGAGGGCGATACCAGCCCAAACCCCGAGCAGCCGTCATAAATCTAGCTTCCCCATGGCACCTGGCAGCGTTGGTTGCCGCTCTCATAGAAATGGAGATACCACTTCGTGGGATTCTCAGGAAGCGCTACGTGTTGTCAGGTATTCGCGCAATCCCGGAATGGCGAAGTCCAAGGGCTGACCCCTCCCGGAATTGGCGAAGCTCCGGTCAAATAGCGGTTGACCGAAGCTTCAACAGGATTCTTTCTGGACCACCTTGGAAGTCACTGGGAACAACGTTCCGTCGCCGGTCAGCCCAGTTCTTGCTGGGGTCCGGAGAACCATTGATCTTGTAGGGCCTAGCTGTCGCACTCGAGGCAGTACGAGTGACCGTCTTGCTCGCGGGCCAGTTGGGATCTGTGCTTGACCAGGAAGCAGGAGTAGCAGGTGAATTCATCGGCTGCTTGGGGAATGACCTGAACAATGAGCTCTTCGGAGACAATCTCCCCGCCCGGCGTCAGACCCGTATCAAGAGCGTCAGTTTCTTCCAGTTCGCTGACAACGCTGCGAGCATCCGGCGCGTTGGCAGACTGAAGCGCCTCCAGGGAACGCTCCTGGGATTCTTTGACGTCGGAGCGGACTTCATCATAATCAGTCGCCACTAGGTCCTTCACCTTTCATTCGATCCAACCTGTGCTCACTTCTGACGACACTGCAACGCCGACAATCGCTCTCTTGTTCCCCGGAAAGAACTAACTGCTTTGGAAGCTATGACGCATTGGGTCATAACTACTTGGACGGGTCGCTCTTGGACCGCTCCGCGCCCCTTACTGCTCCCGCGCGAGTCTTTCGTGCCTTGGTCGCGTCTTTGCCAATGGTGAGGGCCGACTTTGGATGTGTGGCCTCGCTTCGCTCTGCAGCTACACGTCCGCGTACCTGTGCCTCATTGGCTCCGGCCGTGGCCAGGGACTCGGCGAATTTCTCGTGGTGTTCAGCAGACCCATAGCCGACATGTGCAGCGGTTTCCGTCTTTAGGCCCTGGTCTTTCAGCCGGCTGCTGTCGTTGCCGGTGACTCGGTTCTCGATCTCGCGTCCGACGCCCTCGATGCGGGTGAAGAGTTCCGTCCCGGCCCTTTCATACCGCTGCTCTTGGGTTGACCATGTGTCGCCTTTGAATCCGCCTTCTGCCAAGAGTTTGGCTTCGTGCAGGTTCTTGGCGGCGTCTACGAAGGCAGGGTCCTTGAAGTGTTCCTCGCCAGCGCCGTTGACGTGCGCTGTGGTTTCTTTGCGGAGCTGGTCGATGTCGGGTCCGTTGATGCCGTCCTTGCCGATCAGGAACATGCGTTCCTTAACGGCGGTGTCCGCTACCTCCAACGCTTTGGGGGTTTTCGCGTTGTGTGCCTGCTGAAGGGCTTTGGTCAGTTCGGGGTTGGCCAGGTACTCCACTGGCACTTGGTGGCGCTCCATTTCAGGGGCGAGTTTCGCCGCCTGGGCACGGAGTTCTTCGGCGCGGGCGGCCGCGAGGAGCTGCATGGCCTTTTCGTGTTCAACGGCAGCCTCGCGGGACTCTTCCTGGCTGCGGGCCAAGGCTTCCTGCCGTGCATGCTCGGTGGCGATGGTGTGGATACCTGATTCAAGATATGCGGCATCTGCGCCGAAGTCGTGTGTGTCGATGCCGTACCGTGTCAGGACTTCCTGGCGGATCCTCTCGGAGGCTGCAAGGGCTGTAGGGTCGTGGTCCTTCCAGGCCTCCGCGACGGCGTACGCCGTTGCGATGTCGGAGGCCGTGGCTTTGTCCCACCACTGGTCTTTCTCCACCGGGGCAAGGGCTGCATGGGCGGCACTGCGATCAGCCGCCAAGCGCGCAGCAGCTTCGTGCGCTGCCTGGGAGTCTGCGTGTTCCTGCTGCCGCTGGGATTCCTGACGTTTGCGGGCCAAGGTCTCGGCAATGCGGGACGCGATCATCAGCAATTGCCGCAAGCCGCCGTCTACGACATCGTCCATTCCGTCGGATTCACTCATGGTGTTCCCCTTGCACTAGTGGTGTGATTCTTATCGGTCGAGTACAGGCCCGGATTCGCGTCCAGTTCGCGTCGGTATCTTGGCCGGTGTGGCTGTTCCAGGAACAACCGAACCGGGCCGGATCGGTGCCATACCGCGCAGCCCAAGCTCCACAGGGTTCCGGGCAGCTTCACGCTCTACCGACTGCTCGCCCGCTCCGACACCAACGGGGCGGGGCATGGTTGCCGCGAACGGTTTGAGCTGGGTTGCAACGACAGTCCGGATCCTCTCCGCTTCCCGCGTCCGCCCGGACTGCAGATGCATGTCGTAAATGGCGGCTGCCATGTTGGCCAGTTGCACCATCAGTGCCGCGTGGGCCGCTGTCTTGTTCTTACTCGATGCCGCAAGGAACAACATCGCGGTGCCGGCAATGGACGGCAGGGCAACAGGTTTGCTGTGCACTTTGGGTACACGGAGTTGGGCGGTGCGGGACAACTCCGCTGCGGTTTCGGCCAGCGGCCCGGGTGTGGGTTCGAGACGGTGTGACCATGCTGCAAAGGCTCCTGAAACTTCTCGTGCTGCCTTTGCCCAGGTGGCGTGATCTTCAAGCGGGATGGAGCGTAATTGTTCTGCCAGGGCGGTGGCGTTGCGGGTGTATTCCACCCACACCCGCGGCGACGGTGTCGCCTTTTCGGGTCCGGTCCTGGTGACGGTGCGCTTGTTGCGTGCTGCGGCGTTCCATTCAGTCGCGGCCTCGGTCGCGGCGTGCGGTGAGTCCATCCATGCTTCACGCAGGGCACCGAGCTTCAAGTCCGAGGCGAGGGTGCCGCCGCCGAACCAGATCGGCCGCTCCCCCGGCTTGGGTCGTTCAGCCACGGAGTAGCCGACAATGACGTCGGTGGTGTTCTTCGCGTAGCGCGGCCGCAGCAGCATTCCGGTGTCACGGGCCCGACGAACGAACTCGCCTTCGGTTGCGGATGCGCTGGCACTGGCGCGTACTTTTCGGGCCAGCGATGAGCGGTGCATTTCCCGTTTGTCCCGGGCCGCGGTGGCCTTCTCTGCCTGGTCGTAACCACGGGTCGCGTACACGGCCGACAGCTGCTCGAGCCCGTACTTGACCTCCAGCTCGCGGCAGGTCTGCTGGGCCTTCTTGTAGTCCCCATGGGTGGAGGCTTTGGTGCCGTCTTCTCGGACAAGGGACACGGCGATGTGGATGTGGTGGTTGCCGTTCTCGGATGTGCCGTGGTTGATCGCCGCCCACCGGCACTGGGCCTTCCCGCTGGCCGCGGTGAAGCCCATCGCGTCGACGAAGTCGTTCGCGATGTCGCCCCATTGCTGGTCCGTCAGACCACCCTCTTCGGCGCGTAAACTCAGCGAGCAATGCCACACGCTCGCGTCCTTGTAACCGACGTGGACGCGTTCCTTCTTCGCCGCGTCCCAGGCGAAGTCTTTGACCCTGACCTCGACAGCGAACAGTTTCCGTGGCTGGTCCAGGTGCTTCGCGATCGCGAGGGCGTCCTCGTGGTCCAGGACACCGTCGTCGTACCACGCCATGACGGCCGCGTCACCGGCCACCAGGTGCGGGTCCGTGTGCGCGTTTTTCGTCTTGTCCGAATCGGTGGAGGCCAGATAGACCATCAGGCCGGCCATCCGCGAACCGCGGGTGATGTTCGGGATCATGTGCTCACATCAGCCCCTCAATAGCCCGGTCAATGCGCATCGCCACCGACCGGATATGCTTCAAAGCTTCACGGGCCTCCACGGGGAACTCACCCGTCGCGTTCGCCTGACGTGCGAGCTGATTGATGTTGTTCGACGAACGCGCCAACAAGTTATGCAACTGCATCAACTCAGCACCGATGGCACGCCGCTCCGTCGGCGAATCCGTGCGCTCCGCCAAAGCCGCCGACACCAACAGGTTCGGCACCGTCACCTTCTCCCGCTCCGCCCTGGCCAGAAGCGCCGCTTCCTCTTCCGCCGTGACCCACACCTCACGGCGCTTCTTCGACCCGGCAGGAGAGTTCGCACGCCGACGCCGGGACAGGTTCGGACGGCCAGTGTTCTCCCCTTCCGGCACCCCAATCCCCCTCCCAAAAAGCCCAGCGCAGCGACCCCGAAACCGGGGACCCACAAGCCAGTGTCGCCCACAAACCCGTCAGGGTCCGTGAGCGACACGCCATTTACACCCGTGTAAATGTATAGCTTGCTCCGTGGGCTTCTTTCGGGGATCTCTGCCGCGTGGCTTCAGGCTGGGGATTGATTGAGGCGCTAGGCTGAGGCCACGTACGACGACTATCCAGGGGGATGACATGCGTCAGACAATCAATCAGGCACTCGAACTGCCCATCAACAGCGTCACCTACCAGCCAACCGCCGGCACCGACCGCGGAACACTGATGATCACACTCCAAGCAGACCGGCAGACGGGCAGCTGGGACCTCTGGAACGACGTCACCGAACGCCTCGACGGCGACCCCTACACAGCGATGCTGATGATCGACAAGGCAGCCTCACGGCACCTCCAGGAACGAAACGCGACAACGGCCATGCTGGCCAACGACGCCAAAGAAATTCACCTCTACCTTCCGGTACCGCTCCCAGCCGATACCCGGACGGGTGCTGCTGAACTTGCACCTCACCAAGCGGAGATCCTGCCCGTCCTCCGGGAGTCCATCCCGGACGTCCTGCCTCCAGAACTTCACTCCCAAACGGACACGCTGACGGCATACGCCGTCAGCCAGATTCCCAGCCAGAACGACGTAACAACAGCGTTCCAGGCCACGACAGTGAACGACGCCGTGAGGGAATTCGACAACAACCAGGAACCACCCACACTGCGGGCCGAACCCACCTCCTCGGCAACAACAAGGCTCCTACCAAACACGCAAAACAGCCTCCCCACGGAAGCAGTAACCCCTGAAGCAGAGGAGGTCTCGCTCAACGTCGCTGAGGCTTACTATGTCGAACCAACAAGCTCTGGACCGGGACAGGTCGTGGTGGAATTCAACGTGCCCACCACACCCAGCCCCGGCAAGCACCTGATCGAGGATGCAACACGCATCCTGGTCGACGCCGGAACAGACCACGTGGCCGGCACCATCGAGTCCCTGGCGACCGACCATTTGCAGAAAGCAACGGGAACCACAGCCCGCATCCACGACGACGGAACCATCATCAGCATCAGGGCACAACTACCTGTCGACAACAACACGCCCCGGGCGGACACCGCCGTCCTGAACAGTGCTCAAACCGCGGCGCTCCCAGACATCGAACAAGTGATTCGTAATGCGCTCCCGCCCCAGGAACAGGAACACGCCGCCGCCCTGGCGGTGAACATCGCGAAGGAACTCCCGGAACTGGCACAAGTCACCGACGCCTACAACCGACCAACCCTCTCCGAAGTCCTGGATCACCACCAACGCCGATACGGCCCACCCCTGATCCAGCCCCTGGCAACACCAATGCCGGCAGCGTTGCAGACCTACCAGCGCTCCTTCCCGGCCCACCCCGCAGCCGCACTGACCAGCACCACCGAAACAGCCAAAGCATCCACCACCAGCACCAACCACGCCCCGCACCAGCAACTCGGCCACGAACGCTAAACCACCCCCCGTCAAGAAAGGCGCCAAACACACCATGACCATCAACATCGAACAGACCAAAGAACAAGCACGAGCCCTCCTGAACTCCCGCATCAGCTCAGTCGAAGAACTCGTCAAGGCACGCCAAAAAGTCATCGACCTCAAAGAACAACTCGCCAACGCCGAACGCGACGACAAACGCGCCTACGTCAAAGCAACCAGGGACGGCTGGAGCGCCGAGGAACTCAAAAAACTCGGCCTCGAACCCGCAGCGGCAACCCGCCGCCGCAAAGCCCACAACAAGTCCTCAGACTCCCCCGCCGACGCCCAGCAGCCCGCTTCCGAAAAGCACCACCAGAACTAAACCCCTCGTCCACATGTGCACGGCAAAAGCTACAACCCTCCGGGCTTTTCCCGCACACATGTGGACGACGGGACCCACCTGACCGGCTGCACACAACCACCACCCCACCACCGGGACGTTTCTCACCAAAGATGAGCGGTGGCCATGCACAGCCTCCACCCCATCCGGTCACCAACGGACACCTATCCCATGGACCAAGACCGCCGCTGCCGGCGCACCAAACGCCCTGGGCCGGGTTTCTTTCAGCCTTGACGACACCCCCTGGTGAGCGTTGGTCCGGACGCGCAGGCACAGCACCGAAAGTGCCAGGACAGTTCAAAAGCGGCAGGGGGATCTACGCCGAGGTACTCCACGCTTTCACCCAAGACTCACCACCCAGCCCGCACCAGTTACGACAAGGCCCGCACCACCAAGGGTGCGGGCCTCAAGGCTCCCCGTTACCAGGCTTCACGTCGTGCGGTTTCTTCACGGGTCCGACGTCCAGGACGAAGTTGCCCGCTTCAACGCCCGCCCATTTCCGTCCGGCGTTGTACGTGCGTTGCAGTCGCCTCAGTTCACGTCGCGCGGCTGCTTCAACGGGATCCGTCGGCGCCGGCCTCGGCGGCTTCCTGTTGGGCTTTGAGCCTGTCCCTCCAGCCAATGCGCGGGGCTTTTTCCTGCACGGGTACTTCGTCCGGCGTCGGGGCTTCTTCGCTCACGGGGCGGCTTTCCGGGGTTCCGGTGGCCGTCGCTGCTGTGTACCGAAGGGACAGCCCTATCTCGTCAATCTCGAATTCGATGACTGTGCGCTTCTCCCCCATCTTTGTCTCATAAGTCCGCGGCTTGAGCCGGCCGCTGGCAACGACGCGGCTGCCCTTGATCAGCGAGGCGGCAACATGCTCGGCTGCTTCCCGCCAGATGGTGGACCGAAGGAAGAGGGTCTCCCCGTCCTTCCATTCCCTACTCTGGGCATCAAACGTCCTGGGAGTGGATGCAATGGTGAAGTTCGCCACCGGAGTGCCTTCAGTATTACCGAACTCACCGGACACCGGGGTGAAGCGCAGCTCGGGGTCGTTAGTGAGGTTTCCGATGACAGTGATAGTAGTTTCGCCGGCCATGATGGTTCCTTTTCCTCGTGTGCTGGTAGTGGTGTTCTCGGTGTGTGCTGTGGTTTCGTTCTGAGGTTCGGTCTTAGCTGGGTGATGGTGGGTGGGGTCTGTGGGTTGGTGCTGGTCTGCGGTGTGTTCGTCCCAGAGACCGCGGGCACCGAGTGGGGCACGGTTCATCGCCTCGAAATACCGGTGATCGCTTCCGTTATCGGAGCCGGCGTGGAAACCGTCGTGCTGGTCGGTGACCCCGGGGTCGACTGGGTCGGTGATGATCGTGCCGCTGGGGTTGGCCTGCCGGAACAGGTCGGCTTCCAACGGGGTCCTGGGGCTTGGCTTGAACCCGTCGGCCGGGTGCGGCGTGGTCATGGTCCTCACGCCGCCTTGTGGCTCATGGCCGCTTGGACGAGCTTGTCGCGGCGCAGGCCGGACCAGTGGTCATGGCCGTCAGTGTTGTTCACGACCACGGGCGCCTGGGAGTAGCCCAGTTCGGTGCTGATGTATTCCAGGGCCGCCGGCACTTCGGTGATGTCAACGACGGTGCAGGTGATGCCCTTGGAGTCGAAGTACTCCTTGGTGCGGTCGCAGTTCGGGCACTGGGGCTTGGTGTAAACCGTGTAATCGGTGATTAAAGAAGTCATTTTCAGTCCTGCGTTTCGTATCAGTTCAGTTAGGTTCGTCTGGGTGACTTGCTACCTTTATTCTAGTATTTATCCGCGCAGAAAACAATAGTTCCTCCACAAATTCTAGGAAATTAGAAGCCGTTTCTAATAGTATCCTCTTGGAGATTTAGGACGGTGGCGTGTTTTGGAACTTCGCGGATAGTAGCCCATCGGAATTCCCCCTGCCGCTTTGATTGCTGCCCGGATGTTGGGTTCCTGTCCCCGCCTCCGGTGCGTCAGGTTCCCCAGTGTGTCGTCCCGGCTGAAAGAGATTCGGCCACCTGCATAGGTGTTTGCCCGCGCAGGGCCTGGACCAGCGGGCTCTCACGGGGTTTTGCCAGGGTTGGTTGCTACAGTTGGTTTGTCCTAATTCCCCCAAGGTTTCTGGACAAACAAAGGAGGGGCCAATGACCCCTCCTTTGTCATCCCCTTACGAATGCTTTTCTATTTTCGTCGGCCTGTTCAGAGTTTTGTCTATTGCCGTAAATTTCCAAGGAACTCTGCAAGCCGTTTGGTCAGCAGGAGCGGTTGCGGTGTTTATGGCTTAAACAAAGCTGGACCGGCGCGGGCCGGTCCAGCTTTGTTCTCTTCGGACAAAGGAAATCTGTGCTTTAGTTTAGCGGAGGTAGTGAGTCGGTGAAGTGGCCTTATAGCCGACGGGGCCGCGGCTTTCGGTGATTGTGTGCCTGGTGGCGTTCAATGGCGGTCCGCCGCTGGTGAGTGGCTGCAGTGATTCGCCCTGGGCGTCGGACCGCCCGACGTTTGGGAGGTTCCCGGCGCTGTTCGTGGTGAGTGGCCGGGGGCCTTGCCGGGCGGTGGGGGTTCCGCCCGGCAAGGTGTTCTCAGGCTGCTTCGGTGCTTTCCTCGGCGGCGTTGTCCTCTTCCGGTTTGCTGCTGTCGATGATGATCTGCTCAACCTCGCTCGGCGTGTAGCCCCATGTGACGAGCTGGTTCAGGTAGTCGACGTGGCTTTGGGACGGGGACCGCCACGAGTCTTTGGCGATGGTCTTCTCGTATCCGGAGCAGACCAGTGCGATCAGGGAGAACTCGGGCCGGGTCGTGGACTTGGCCACGTGATCCCGGAGCGGGTTCCACGCCCATGACTTCTCGCCATCGGTCTTGGCGCTGACCATGGCGGCGGCAACTTCGCCGTCGTACGTCCGGGCAACGTCGGGGTGGTGGGTGATCGCGTGGACGGTGAAGTACTGCCAGCCCTTCGGTGCCTGCTTTTTCGTCAGCAGGGTTTTGACGAATTCCCGGCGCACCGTGGTGGCCGACTCCATGGCCTTGTTGTTGGCAATCAGGGTTTTCCGCTCGGCTTTCTGCTCCTCGGTCATCGGTCCTTTCTGGACGTTGCTGCCGCCGTCGTAGCGTTCGTGCTTGGGGATGAATCCCAGTTCCTTCCATCCGGCGATTACCAGCCTGAAGCTGTGTTCGCCTAGGTAGTTGGTGGAGACAAAGGCGGCGTTCGCATCCTCGTCTGTGGCCGGTTCGCCGTCCGCCCGGTTGGCTGCGGTGACGAACAGGTTCTCTTCGTCGGCGTAATGCCCGGCGTAGTCAACGAGGGTCCTGCCCTCGGCCTTCAGTCCATCGATCAGCGCGACAAGTTCCGCTTCGCGTGCCCGGTTGTCCCGGATCTGCTGGGCGACGTGGAACAGCTGGTCGGGTTCGTCCATGAGGACTGATTCAAGGTCGGCGGTGGCTGCTTCGTCGTTCTCGAACTCGGCCATGATCAGGGCCGTCTCGATGCTCCATCCCCTGTCCAGGGCGGCGGTCCCGGCTTCGGATGCCTTGGCCTTCAAGGCACCTTCGACAGCGGCCTTTTTCCGTCCGGTCTTCTTGGCGATCGCTGCGGCTGAGACGCCGATCAGGGACAGTTGGTGATAGGCGTCGGCTTCGTCGGCCTCTGTCATGGCCGCACGCTGGATGTTCTCCACTACCTGCGAGACGATCCGCTCTGCTTCTTCCGCCGATGCGGTGATCATCACCGGGATCAGCGGGCACTGGGCTTCGACAGCTCCGAGGGTGCGGCGCTGCCCCATGCGTACATGCACGGTGCCGTCTTCGGTGCGGTGCGCGATGACCGGTTCAATGACGCCGTGTTCCTTGATGCTGGCTACAAACTCCGGCGTCAGGGCTGCGTCCTTACGGACATTGACGTCCACGATCAAGGTCGTGGGGTCGAGCATTTCAAGCGTGGGTACTGCGTTCATGGTGGTGCTCCTTGTTGTCCGAGAAAGGTGGCGGGTGGGGCGACCAATGGTGAGTGGCCAGCTTCCCCTCTCCCCCGTTCGTTGTTTTGGCTGCTGGCGAAGCTTGCGGAGCTGTGCCCGACGGAGGCCTGTCTACCCACCGGGCAAGGGACGGGAAATTCCCGAAAGGAAATCAGCGACGCAGGAGCGCCGCAGGGAAATTCACGGCACGCAGGCCCCGACGAAGGAGGGGCTAGACCGGCCGGAGCGGGCACGTACAATCCGAAGGACAGCAGCCAAAACGTCGCAGACAAAGACCAGGGCCAGGGCGTGCAGGAGCTCAGCGACGAAACGGCCTGGCCCCGGCAGCCGGCCACGGAGCGAAGCGGAGTGGACGCCCGTTTCACGGTTCGCCCTGGCGAGCCGGCCCTCCAGCGTAGGGTGGGGGCATGAGTTATCGGGCAGAGCGGTCCGAACCCGGTCGGGTTCGTCGTTTTGGGTGGTTACGCTTCGGTGCGGTGCTTTTCACGGTTGCAGCTGCTGCGCTGTTGGTGGTGGTTGGTGTTGATGTGTTCATTGGCCGGCCCGCGGCGGGCGATCTGTTTAGTGCTGGTCTCAACGCTCTGGCCGCTGTGGTGCTATGGAGATTGGTGTCCAAACAAGCCAGCGCCTGAGGAAGGGCCTGTACCCCGGAGCGGCTCTTGGATGACGTCCCCACCCTCCGCTCTCAGTCAGGTCAACTGGGCAGGTGGGGCAAAGCTGTGCGGGGGCGGTCCGCCGTTGATAAGCCACGTGCCTGGGCGGCTACGACGGTGGACCGCCTGATCCCCTTGGATGGCGGAAGAGCCGGCACCTGGTGGTGTCGGCTCTTCCTGTTTTCCCTCAGCAAAAGGAAATTTGTGGGTGCAGCGTCATCGCTGCGCGGTTAGGCGTCTTGTGGGTTTTTCTCCCACGAGATGTCCACGACGGTGGCATTCGGGTCCATGGTGAGCATGCTCAGTTCGAGGATGTCTTCGGCGTAGGTGTTGCCTGAGGGGGCGTCGTCTTCAGTGAGGATGAAGTCGTGGCTCATGGGTGGCTGCTCCCTGGCGTTGGTGGAACCGGTGGTTGTTCCACTGTAGCCCGGCGGCGGGAGGTTGTGTTTCTGGGTGGCTTCGCCCGCGGTAGCGTTAGCGGCGGCCGGAGGAGCGCCAGCGGGGGAGGCCGCCGACGCCGGTGGGCCGGAACCGTTGCCGGTCCCGGCCCGTTCGGGGGTGTTATTGCTTCCTGTATGCGCTGGTCTCATCGGCTGCGACGGGGGCGATCTTGCCGTGGCTGATCAGTTCTTCCATCAGTTCAGCGAGCCGGTACCCGGGCACGTCCTGAAGCGCGGCGGCGAAGTGCTCCGCCGCTACGGATGACTGGCCTTTGAGGTAGTAGAGCCATCCGACCACGGTCAGCAGCGGCGCCCGGTAGCTTTCCGGGGCTGCGGTGATCAGTTCCCGGGCCGCTTCCTGGGCACCGTCCACGCGGCTCCAGTCCGGGGTGATTCCCTCACCGACGAGCAGGTATCCGCTGTCGTCGGCGGTGGTGCGTTCGGGTTCGATCACGGTGCACATCAGCAGGTCCCGCAGGGCCGGGTACTGGAAGCAGGCCAGCAGCTGCACCGCAGATTTCGGGCTGATTCGTCCGCTGCACGCGATCGCCTCTGACCAGAGGTCGCGGCCGTTGATCTCTTCGCTGTACTGCAGCAGGTGCCCGGCGTATTCGATCTGTTCGACCGTGTCAGCGGGGCCGGTGAACGGCGGGTAGCTGGTGCCGGGGGCGTTCTTGTAGCTGCTGCCACGGAAGATCATTTCGGCGTTCAGGTGTCCGTCCGTGATGGTCTCCAGCGACTCGATGGGGCAGCACCGGGGGTCATCGCAGAGCAGGTTCTTCCAGTGCTCGGAGGTCACCAGCCATGCGTCTTTGAGCGGGACACCGGCGGCGTCGAGGGTCTCGACAATCGCTTCGACGTGATCGTTGAACGGCCGGGGTTCACCCTCGGCGGCGGGCCGGTCGGTGTAGACGGCCAGCACGGCGGCATTCGCTTGCGCGTCCAGCGCGAGGTAGTCGGCCATGGCCCGGGCGAACCCGGCCGTGTTGGTGTCCGTGGGGGCGTCGACGCGCAAGGTCGCGCCGAGCATGTTCCCGCGCATGGTGATGAACACGAAGGATTCACGGGGTGCGAAGCCCAGGGTGTGCGGGATGAAGCTGAGGATGTCGGCCGGGCTGGAAATGCGGAGTTCGTTCGTCAAGATTCAAGTCCTTTGCTGAGGATCCGGTGGGTGGGGCGACTAATGGTGACCGGCCAGCTTCCCCTCTCCCCCGTTCGTTGTTTTGGCTGCTGGCGAAGCTTGCGGAGCTGTGCCCGACGGAGGCCTGTCTACCCACCGGGCAAGGGACGGGAAATTCCCGAAAGGAAATCAGCGACGCAGGAGCGCCGCAGGGAAATTCACGGCACGCAGGCCCCGACGAAGGAGGGGCTAGACCGGCCGGAGCGGGCACGTACAATCCGAAGGACAGCAGCCAAAACGTCGCAGACAAAAACCGGGGCCAGGGCGTGCAGGAGCTCAGCGACGAAACGGCCTGGCCCCGGCAGCCGGCCACTGAGCGAAGCGGAGTGGACGCCCTTACGGGTGCGAGTCCTGCGAGCATTCATTCGCCCGGTCCTCCCCTTTGCCCTTGCCAATGAAGGCGTTGGCTTGCCGCGCGTATTAGGTGACCACCATTGGCACTGTCGCGGGAACGGCGGGCCGTCGCCGGCAACCACCCACCCCGGCAACCACCTGCGGCGGGCCGCCCGCCCACACAAGGCGAACGGCCCGGTATTCCGCTGGTGCTCCGGGTCATTGCCGGGTGTTGAACCGACGGAAGGCGGCGGCGACTTCTTTGGCGATGTCCGCCATTGGTGTTCCCGGTGTGATGGTCTTCTCTTCGTCATTGAGATCTCCAACGATCCGCCGTCACCGTCGTAGGGGTCCGGCCCGTAATAGGGCTCGGCCCCGACAACCAACGTGAGATCGTGAGGGCTCTCCTCTACATTGAGGTTCGCTCAGGAAGGGAGATTTCCCGTATTTGGATCGAGCACAAACTCGCCACCCGTTGAACCCCAACACCGCAGATTGGAGCTACGACGACTAAGAATACAAACCACGCCCGCGAGAGGATCGGCGTCCAGACCCTGCCGCTTGCCGTAGATGACGACGACAACACAATCTCCTTGGTGGAGAACGGCGGCGCGCCGTCCGTGTCCTGACCTCCTAACGAGGAAGAAGGGGCCCTCCTAACCAAAGCCCCCTTCGCTTCAGTAGCCCACCTATCGGAAGAAGGGTCCACAACCGTGTCCGCCAAACGCCGCGTATGCCGACAACTCCACGGCCTCATCGGTCCCAAAATTCCGGCAAGGGCTACCCCTGGTTGTCACGCAATACGAATACCAGGCCCGAACGTGCGATGCAGGAATCGAACACCTGAAGCACCGCAGAGTCAGCCGCCGCAGGAGTGCCAAGCACAGGCGTCTTTCACCCACTGGCCTCCAACAAGGACGGCTATGAGAGATGTGATTTGGATGCGGCTCTTGACGCCGCAGTTCACCAAGAGTAAGACATGGCCAAAAAGGGGTGAATCACGATGCCAAAGGTATCCGATCCAAATTTGGCAGTCGACTTGACCAGGTCGCTGGCGACTGTCGCGGGAGAGGAACTCCAGCGGAAGTTTATGCCCAGCGTAGAGGCCGCTATAGAAGTCATACGTCAAGCCTCAGCGAGCGTCGGTGGCGACGAAAACTTCAGGGTTACTTCTATTAAAGCCACTGAAAAACCAATTGAGGACTACGACGGTGAGGCGCAGATCTACTTCTGCTTCTGGATGTTCGGCTACCAGTACTGCGTGGTGGCTGACTGCGATGAGGTAAAGGGCTGATTCACGGTCTCAGAAACTGTTCATCCACAGCGGCGAGTGTTCTCCGCACCAAGGGCTACCCTCCCTAGGCCCCCGACCGGCGCCGAAGGGGCACAGCTTCTGCCCTACGCGCGAGTCTGAGGATTTTGAAAACATCCTGGTCAATTCTCGAACCGGCCTGATGCGGAGCCGGTAGGGAACCGCTCAGAAATGTGGAATCATGCGGACATGCCTATTAAGCGTCTTGAAGTCCAGAAGGATCATCTGGACCGGCTGGTAAAGACGCCGGCAGCAGGCGTTGAGGAGCTAATCTGGAACGCTATCGACGCCGATGCGGAGACCGTAGACTGCCGCCTTGTTCTCTTGCCTTCCGGCGGGTTGGATTCCCTTACGATTTCTGACAACGGCGAGGGCATCACCGAGGAACGAGCAAACATATCGTTTGAGCGGCTGGGCGGCTCGTGGAAGAAACAAACGGAGAAATCCGAAGGTGGCCGAGGCCTTCACGGTCAGGCCGGTCAGGGTCGTCTTGCAGCGTTCGGCATCGGAGACTGGGTGCGGTGGACTTCGACAAGCGAGGCTGTTGACGGCGGACTTAGGACCATAGAAATAACGGGACGCAGGGGGAACCTGCAAGAGATTCAGATCGAAGTGGTTGAGCCACCTCTGGCGTCCAAGGGGACCTCTGTCGAGATTAGCCAACTCACCAAGGCCGCCTTGAAGTGGCTAGAGTCCCCCAAGGCTCCCGACCGACTGACATCGACGTTCGCCCTCACTCTTGAGAAGTATGACGTCAATCTACGGTGGGACGGTCGAAAAATCGACCCGCGAGACATCCAGAGTGCTCGTTGGTCGGAGTCCCTCACTGTGGAGGCCCTCGGCGCCGAGCACGTACAAGTGGAACTCGTCATAATCGAGTGGAAGATACCAGAGGGTAGAAAACTTCTTCTGTGCGACTCAAGCGGCGTGCCGCTCCATGAAACCAATGTGGGGATTCAAGCCCCAGGCTTCAACTTCACTGCTTACGTAAAGTGGGATGGATTCAAGGAACACGCTGCGAATCTGAGCTTGGCTGATTTTGCTCCCGACTCGGTCCAAGCCGTTTTGGCTGCTGCCAGGGTTGCCATGAAATTCTACTTTTCTGACCGTGTCATGTCACGGGGATCTGAGCTGGTCAGGGCATGGAAGAACGACGATATCTATCCCTTCAAGGCGCAACCTTCCAACGAGGTGGAACGAGCTGAACGAGAACTCTTTGAGATAGTGGCCGTGACAGCAGCAGACGCATTCAAGGACACGGACAAGAAGTCCAAAAGACTCTCGCTCCACCTAATAAAGGAAGCCCTGGAGAACAATCCCGGAGGGCTTCAAGATGTACTCGGAGAGGTAATTGGCCTTCCAGAGAGCGACCTTGCAGACCTCGGCGCCCTTCTGAAGGAAACGACCCTAGGCAACATCATCCGCTCCACGCGAGAGATTACAGACAGGCTCAAATTTGTAGCTGGCCTCGAGGAGATTATCTACGGTGATGACTTCCGCAGGACAATCCTGGAGCGCACGCAACTACACCGGATCTTGGCTGCCGAAACATGGATCTTTCGCGAGGAGTATCAGCTAACAGCCGATGACACTACACTGAAGACCGCTCTGGACAGATACGGTCACCTTTTGAAGAGTGATGACCCCAGCTCCGACGAAGAAAGAGAACGCGAAGTTCTCGATCATACGGGCGGTGTGCCCGTCGTGGACTTGATGCTGAGTCGTGTGATCGAACAGCAAGAGAACAGACGGCATCACATTGTTATTGAGATCAAGCGCCCCACTGTGCATATAGGTCACAGTCAGATTAGCCAGATCGAGCGATATGCCGCCGCCGTCGTAGATGACGGCAGATTTGATCTTGCCTCCACTACCTGGGAGTTCTGGATCGTGGGCGATAAGATCGCCAACGCCGCCAGAATGAAAACGGCCCGTGGCGGTGTCATCCAAGAGCCTTCGGCTGAGTATCCGGTGACGATCAGGGCAGTGTCATGGTCGCAGATCATCAGAGACGCGCGTCACCGCCTTAAGTTTGTGCAAGACGGGCTCCGCTTCGGGCCGACCAACGTGGAAGTGATGAAGCATCTACGGCAAAAGCATGGCAGCTTTTTGCCAGGAGTGGGAGCGGACGCACCAGTGACTGATAATGAGGCGGATTTCTCTCAGGAACTAGATGAATTCCAGGTCAGCAGCGAGAGTAGTTCAAGCCAACCATGAGATGTGGCAAAGTTGGGCCCGCTCAGCGACTAGGGCCGGCCTAGTAGTTGGCAGGGCTCTATGACGTGGACGTAGGCCCATGCCCCAGCATCCCCTGTCATGGAATCGAGACAGGAATCGCGCCATCTGCACGTGGATCGCCTTGGTTAATTTCTTCTAGAACTCCGAACTGATTTCGGCGCCAGCGTTGGCCCGCGCTGTCGGTAAACCAAACCTCTCGGAAGGGTAAGAAGTCGGAAGGATCTTGGTAGAAGGCATTCTGGTGGTGGACTGTCTGTCCCGGCTTCACTGCTGGCCACACACGATCAATGTGGTAGGGCGCCACGCCACCTGCGGCAGCATTCGGAGTTAGAGTCTGTACAACACAAACCATAGAAATGGGTTCGTCCGCACCATTGTGCACTTCCCACTTAATTGCGCGTCGGCGCCCATTCTCGGCGTCAGGATCGTCCAGTGAGATTCCTTCGACAATTACTGTCACTTTAGTGGCAAATCGGCGCTTGCTTGCCTGAGCCTGCTCAGCTCGCTCCTGGCGAAAGATCTTACGGTCTTCGGCGGCCTCTTCACGCTCAGTGTTGAGGCGTTTCCTGTCGGACAGACCGAACCTGAGCGCTACCGCCACCGCTGCGATCGTGCCCGCAGCGCCAAACCAGTCGGCCAACGAACCCCAATCCGGGTTGGTAAACAGTGCGTTGATATCCATGCGTTAGAGCGCAACCTCTCCCTTGAGTGCCAACAGAGGCCACAGCGCCAATGTACCGCGAACGTCCTGGCTGAACATAGCTCGCGGACACGGGCCATGGAACACAACACCCCTGGCTGCGATGCAGATATAGGTGTTGTCTCATGAACGGCCGTTTTTGATCATCACCAATGATTCGCTAGGCGCTGCGTCGACAGGAGAAAGCTGAGCCAGCGGCTGCACTAGGATCGCGATATGGCTACTAAAACAACGTGGAAATCCGATGGTGATGTGTGGGTCTTTGAGGAGGGCGAGCTCGCAAAGGTAACGCTTCGAGGCGAGAGCCGCCAGAGGACTGCTGATTTCCGAGTCCTCAGGGTGATCCATGGGGCACTGGTAGAGACCGACCTGAAGGGTCTTTCGAGGTACGACTGGCAGGGCCCCCTCGTGAGTTGGTCGGGACCTTTCGAGCTTGAGGTCGAGGAGAGCGAGAGCGACGGAGACACGGCCAGCTCTGGCGAAGGCGAGGAAACATCGACAGAAGGTCAGGCGGAGCCTCATCCTGAGACTCTCTAATTGCTTAGACGGTCCTTCCTGGACATAGGTCAGGGCACGGGCAACCCATGGCTAAACTCGCACCATGAACCTTGCAGATGCTTTGGCGACCTTCGACAAGGTGGCAGTGAACCTTGAAAAACTGGAGGTGGTGTGGAATCGCGCTCAACCTCATATCCCCACCGGGCCTTCGTTTGGGACTGTTCCCGAGTATCTGACTTTGGCCCGCAACTGGGATGACCTTCTTCATGGATTGCCACGGATCGACGGTTGGACCATTACGGGCGGCCTGCCTGATCTTGCTGAACTCGGACGGATGTTCTTGGACTATTCCGAGATAGGCGAGCAGCCTACCTACGCATGGGAACTGTCGGCACAGCCGAGTGAAGACCTGGCAAAGTACCGCCATCTTCTCGATCGGGCTCGGCGTCGAGTTATCGCCTCCCGTTTGACGGAGCTGAGTGACCAAGTTACAGGTCTGATCACTGAGATTATTGCTTCCTTACCCACCATGGCTGAGTGGAATGAGGCGCCACTCGGCCCGCGGGTACGCGTTGACACTCCTCAAGTAGGGGAGATTGAGGAGTGCCTTGTTGAGGTAGAGAGACTTCTCGGTCAGACGGTGGAACGCACGGGTCGGTGGGGCGCGTTACACCGGCACCTTCGCTTTGGAGAGGTCCATGATTGGCATGAGATTGCGACAGTTGACTGGCCCTCGGTACAACTGGACATCGACGCAGCAAAGGTAGGGGAAGTTGATCCCATTCCCGTTCCCGATGTTGACCTAGGGGACATCGGGAAGGCCGAGCTCACCGGCCACGCCACCACCATTCTGAACTGGACGGCCATCAATCCGGAAGGATTTGAGAGACTACTCTTCGACCTTTTCAATCGTCTTGATGGGTATCAAAACGTCCAATTACTGATGAACACCAACGCACCTGACCGCGGTCGTGACATCTCCCTAGAACGCGTCGTCTCAGACTCCTCTGGAACGATCCGCACTGAGCGCGTGATCGTGCAAGCAAAGCACTACACCTCAAAACCAGTCGGCGCAGTAGATGTTCAATCATCCCTGGCGAGCTTGTCCACTTGGGAACCACCGGTCATCCGGTTCCTGGTCATCGCGACGAGCAACGCATTCAGTGCAGATGCGGTCCAAGTGATCGAGAAGCACAATGAAAACGGGAAGCAACCGCAAATCGAAATGTGGCCCGCGAGTAAGCTCGAGCTGCTTCTATCCCAGCGTCCCAATCTTGCAATTACGCACGGACTTCGATCTTAGGTAACGCCCACCTGGTCCTGTTCGTGTCTGCCTTCCCAGCATGGGCAGGACTGCCTGCTGGGCGGGTGCGCCTGCTGTCGCACATGGGCACGGCGCAAGCTAGTCTCATAAGCAGATCCCCTGCATCCGTACCAGGCGCCAAATAGCGCCGTGAAAAGGCGGCCATTTATCGCCAAAACTCACAGCGCGGCCGCGCTGGCCCTCCCGAGGGGCGGGGACTGTGTCTTGAAAAGCTGTTGTTTATCGAGACTTAGGTTCGGGGAGCCGACCTCGTGTCGGGGGTTTGTTGATTGAACTGCGGCACGAGGTCGGCGTCCGTCCTTTCTAACTCTAGGAGTGGGATTCTAGCCAGTTTGCGATGGCGTTGATGCCTTCTTGTGCGCCTGCCCCATGGGGGCCGTTGAGGAAGCCGTGAAGCGCGTCGTCTGCGAGCCATGTGTCGGTTGTTCCACCCGCCGCGGAGACCATGCGGGCGTAGTCCTCTCCCGAGGATCGCAGTGAGTCCATGCCGGCCAGCAGGAGTAGCTGTGGCGGCAGATCGTTGAGCTCGGCCTCGGCCGGGAACGCGTACCGTCCGTTGTCGACACCTCCATCGCCGAGGTAGTTTTCCACCATTTCCTTCATCCAGGATGCGCTGAAGTAGGTCATGCCTGCGGCCTCGCGGATCTTCTCGATTTCCTTGGTGTTCCACTTGGGAAGAACGCGGTGGAGGGTTGGGTACGCCAGCACGACGCTTTTCGAGGTCGGGGCGCCTTCGTCCCGGAGCTTGAGAGCGGCGCTGGCAGCGAGAGAACCGCCAGCACTAGCGCCGCCAAGATGGACCGATCCAACGCCCAGTCGGGTGGCGTTCGATTGTGCCCACCGCCAGGCCGTCAACACGTCGTCGACGGGTGCGGGGTAGGAAAGGCCGTCTACGGCTTTCCGATAGTCGATGGAAAGCACGTTGAATCCGCGTGGGGCAAGGGCGAGACCGACCCAGTTGGCTTCGGGCATGTCCAGGTCACCGCCGACAAAGGCGCCGCCGTGGGCCCAAACCAGCAGGGGGCGCCGGGTGCTGTTGTGTGTTGAGTAGTAGCGGGCCGGCACGTTCGGATCGATATCGACATCGTTGATCTCGACGGCCGCAAGTTGGGGGTAGGACTGGCGTAGCCCTTCGGTTGTCTCTGCGTGGCTCAGTTGCGCTGACATGGAGGACAGCATCGGGAGTAGCTGTGCCAGTGGGGGCATCCCTGACGGGTCCGGTGCGTCGATCAGCTCGTCTTGGGTGATGGTCTCGTTCATTTCAGTTCCTTTTGAGCGTGCACGGCTGCGTGGGTCGCAGCCTATTGTGGGTGCAGCGAGCAGGTTGTTTTTGAGGGTTGGCGCAACGTTTTTGGTGGCTGTCCGGGCACCTTCAGGCGGGGCGCGGCCTGTTGCTGCCGCGTCGGGGACCGTCTATGACGGCAGGGGGCGGAGTTGGACGTTCTCGGATGGATGGATCATCATCCGGCCGAGCCCGTTGTCCATGACGACCCAAACGACTGACCGGTCTGGCATGAGCGCGTCTATCGTGGCCGACCCGAGGATTGTTCCCTGGCGCAGCAGCTGGACTCGGTCGGATGGGCTGAGTGCGGACCATGGGCCCGAGGTTGGTGGTGGTGAGTTGTTTTCATGTGGCTGATTTTCCGCTGTGTCCTCCTGCTTGTCTGATGTCGCGTTCTCTTGGAGTTCTGGTGGGGGCTGTTTTGAGTGGGACCGGGCCGTGTTGTGCTTGGAGTCCCTGCGAAGAGCTACGGCGTGCGGGTCGGGGACGTACCCCAGGTCCCTCATCATGGTCTGGACCAAGTCGCGTGTCGCCGCTCTGACACCCATTCGATTGTTCAGGACACTGGAGACCGTGGTTACGGACACTCCTGCGGCTGCGGCTACGTCGTTGATCCGAATCTTGACTGTGGTCAAGGGCCGTCCTCCGTAGTGATGGGCCAGGTGGGTCTTCGTTGGGTCTGAGTTGGTGGGTGCGTTCGTGGCGCACCCACCAACTTGTCGCTGCGTTCGTGGCGCGTTTAGGCGGCCATGGAGCCGGCTGTTGAGTGGATGGGAACTTCCCGGGTTGTGGTTCCCGGCGGAAGAATCTCGTCGTGGTTGCCGAACCGGAGGCGCCCGGTGGCCCCGTCCGGGATTGTGGCGCTGATGTGAAGGTGGTTCCCTTCGTTTCTCCAGCTGACGGCTGCCGGGCCGAAGGGTGTTCCGACGGTGGCGTTGGCGTGGTTGATCCCCTCAAGCAGGATGGGGCGGATGTCGATGACTTTGTAGCCTGGCTCTGCGGGCGCGATGCCGGCGAGGCGTTCCACGAGGAAACCGGCCACGGACCCGACGGCGTAGTGGTTGTGGCTTGCTTTCGCGTCACCTTTCTTGGTGTAACCTTCCCAGGTTTCCCAGGTGCTCGTGCCGCCTTGTTCGACCTGGTAGAGCCAGGATGGGCTGGTTGTCTGCATCAGAAGCCGTGCGGCAACGTCTGCCCGCCCGTTGTCGGCGAGGACGGGCAGCAGCATCGGCGTGGACAGGAATCCGGTGGCGAGGTGGTTGTCCGCCTTCTCGATCAGCTCAACCAGGCGGGTAACTGCGGCGGGTTTTTCGTTGTCATTGAGCAAGTCGAAGGCGATCGCGCGGACGTAGTCGTCCTGGCGGTCGGTCCCGATCCGCCCGTCCTGCCGGAGGAAGGCGGCCCGCCACGCTTCGCGGGTCTTTTCGGCCTGGCCCCGGTAGCGGGCGGCGTCCCCGTCGCGGTGCAGGAGTGCGGCGATTTCGGCAAGTTGCCTGGATGAGTGTTCCAGGTAGGCGGTGGCGATGATCGGCCCGCTGCGGAAGTTCGAGTCCAGGGCGGAGCTGAGGAAGGTCTCGCCGGGGCGGAGCCATTCGCCCCAGTTGAACCCTGTGTCGAGAATGTATTTTTCCAGGTCTGGTTTGCCGGTGCCGAGCCTGCCCCGGCGTCTTATGCTGCTCTTTTGCGCGGCGCGGTTGATCATCTGGTCCACCCAGCGGGCGGCCGCGGGGTAAGCCATTTCCAGGGCTTCGGTGTCGCCGTAGTACTGGTAGAGCACCCAAGGCAGCTGCACGCTTGCGTCGCCCCACCCGGTAGAGCTGGAGAGCATGGTGAAGAACTTGGACAGCCCGCCGGAGAACTCGGAACTTTCGGCCGGGATGACGACCGGGATGCGTCCGTCCGGGAGCTGCTCGGCGGCGAGGTTCCGCAGGTAGCGGCGCAGGAATCCGGCGACGTTCGCGTAAGCGGTGGAGGCGGAGGCGAACACCTGGATGTCGCCGGTCCAGCCGGAGCGCTCCCGGGTGGGGCAGTCCGTTGGGGTGTCGGTGAAGTTGGACCGCATCGACCAGCGGACGTTTTCGTACAGCTTGTTCAGGCGTGCATCAGAGCATGCGAAGGACCCTGTTTCCTCGAGTTGGGTCGAAAGGACCACAAATTGAACGTCGTCGGCGGTCAGGGTTCCGGGCAGTCCCTCGATTTGGACATAGCGGAAGCCGTGGATGGTGAACCAGGGCTGCCACCACGTCTCGGTGCCGTCGAGGATGACCTGGTCGGCTTGCGACCAGGGTTTGACCAGTGGCGGAATTGCCAGGTACTTCACATCCACTTCGCCGTCGCCGGCGATGATTTCGCTTTGGGTGAGCCGAACGACCGTGCCCGCTGGACCGTTGAGGCGGAGGCGGACGACGCCCACGGCGTTCTGCCCGAAATCGAAGAGTTGCTTCCCGCCCGGTGTCCGCGTGATGGTGACCGGTTTTAAGGTATCGATCTGCTGGACGCGGGCTACTTCTTCGGCAATCAGGGTTCGTTCAGTGTCAAGAACCTGCGCAGCGGTGAAGCGCCCCGGCGCGTTCATTGCGGTGAGCCAGTCGTCCTGCGGGATGCGCAGGTCCACGTGCTCGCCGTGCATCGGGTCGGTGGTGCTGATCCGTCCGGTACCGGCCCACCAGGTCTCATCCGAAACGTACGTGCCGCGGGAACCATCGGTGTATTCGATGTCGATGGTGACGTAGCCCGCGAGGCGGTCTCCATAGACCGCCTGCCGGCTGGAGCCTCCGATGCGGCCGCGGAAGCGGCCGTCACCAACAGCCATCGCGAAGGTGTTGCGGGCTTCGCGCAGAGCCTCGGTGATGTCGTAGTCCTGGTACTCAATGTACTGATCGAACGGAGTCCACCGTGGGACGAGCGCTGCTCCGGTCTGGTCGGTGCCGTTGACGAAGAAGCGGTACCAGCCCAGCGCGCTGACACGCGCCCGGGCGTGGCGGACCTGGCCGGTAAGTGTGTGTGAGCCCCGCAGGTACAGCGCGGTGTAGTCCGCTGGGGTCTCCGGGACAGGGCCGGTGATCCATTTCGGCTCAGCTGCCTGCGTTTTCGACATGGTGTTCTCCTTGATGCGGTGCCAGGATCGGCCGGCCGCGGTCGTGCTTTGGTGGATGGAAAGTCAGTGGAATGTCGCCGACGACGCTGCCGGGGCGGCAGCGGCGGTGCCGTCAGTCAGCTGTTCTGTGTCGAACTCGTTGTGCTGGTCCCGGTTGCGGAACCCGAACCAGGCCACGGCCATGCCGACCGCGGTCACGCCGGCGAGGAACAGGTACAGGGCGCTGGGGCCGGAGGTCAGCAGCATCGGCGTGAACGTGGCCAGGATTGCGGCGACGAAGCGGGCCACTGCAAGGATGGTTCCCTGGGCGGTGGAGCGGATGAGTGTTGGGAAGGATTCCTGGGCCCAAACCTTCATGACGGTTTCGAAAGCGAATCCCGCTCCGACAGCACCGAGTACGCCGGAAACGATGTACGTGGTGGCAGAGAAGCCGAAGATCACCGGGACCAGCAGGCTCACCACATACAGGACGGCGCCCACGGTGAAGTACGTGAAGCGGCGCGGCCCGTCCGCGACACGCATGAACCAGAAGTAGCTCAGCATCAGCACCGGCATGGCAATCAGGCCGAACAGGGACGCGGATGAGACATCCAGCCCGGCGTAATTGACCAGCATGTAGGTGCCGAACTGGCCACCGGTGTTCGCGGCGAGGTTGACCAGCGAGTAGAAGACCACGAGCACGATCAGCGGGGCACGGTAGGGCTTTCGGAACAGGCTGCTGACAGATGACCGTGAAGCCCGGGCCGTGTGCAGGCCCTTCGCCCGTTCTTCCCTGGCCGCCAGCCATACGAGCGATTCCGGAATGCTCAACCGGGCGATGAGCACGACGGCAGCGACGATTCCAACGTGTGCAAAAAGGATCTGTCCGCCCAGCCGGCCGAGATTGCCGACCACCGTGGACAAGATGATGGCGACCAGGACGCCGGCGATCCAGAGCACGTTGGAGAAGCTGATCATACGGCCACGGTTCTCGTCGTCAGCGGCCTCGGAAATAGTCGACAGCGAGACCGGCAGGTCAGCACCCGTGCCGACACCCACAAGCAGCGTGCCGACCAAAAGGGGCACGAACGAATCGGTGGTGACCAGCAGCGCGGCCCCGCCGATGATCATCAGCATCGTGACCGAGAACACCGGACGGCGCCCGAACCGGTCGCCCAGCCGCCCACCAGCCAGCGCACCCACTGCCACACCGAAAGTGATGGCGCCGGCGAGAACGCCGACCTGATCCGCCGCGAGCCCAAAAGCGGCCTGGTAGATCACGATGGCAATTCCGAAGCTGATCAAGGCCGCGGCGTCGATGTACGACGCCATGCCAGCTACCACAGCAACCCGCCAAGGACCCGGCTGCCGCCGGGTTTTCTGTTCAGTCATTGTCTTCTCCTTTGAAGCAAAAGCCACGGGTCTCGAAACCCGGGTTGTGACGGCCGACACGTCGTTCGACCATCAACAATGAAAGCACAGTATTGTCCAAAGTAAAATACTTGTTTGATTTTTGGAAATACATGGTCTGGGAACGTGGCGTGTGGTGACATAGATTGGAAGAACACAGATGGAGGAGTGACATGCCGCGACCGGATCCAGGACAACTCGCCGCCCGCGAGGACGTTGACCTGGCGCCTGTGCTGGAACGCCACCCGATGGACCTGCTCGTGTCCTTCAGTGCCGTCACCCACCTGGCTGACAGTCCTCAGCTGCGCCGCCAAGTGATGACCGCCATCGACTTCCCCAGCGACGACATGCAACTCTTCCTCGTCGTCAACCAGCTCGCCCTCCGCGGAGCGATGCGCCCCACCATGCTCGCCGACGCGATCCAAACCGGCCGCTCAAACATGACCAAAATCGCCGGGCGCCTCGCCAAGGAAGACCTCGCCGTCAGGATCCCGGACCCCGACGATGACCGCGGCGTCCTCCTGGCTCTCACCCCAAAGGGCCGGGAAATCGGACGCGCTCTGGTCGAATACGACAACGCCCAGACCGCCCGGCTTGTCGATGGATGGAGCGACGACGACCTCGCCACCTTCCAGCGCCTCCTCGCCCGATTCACCGCCAGCCTCGGAGCCACCCTGCCGCCCGCCACAGCCGACGCCCTGGGCTTCCCACGTCCGTCCGACGTCCTGGCCGAAATCGCCGCCGCAAAATAGCTACAACGCGGCATCGCGTCCCTCGTCACTCAGGGCACAAAAGGCTCGTTCAGCAACGAAGAGCACTTTTGATGCCGTCTGCGCGGCGGTCATCGGTCCGGTGACGCTGCCGCAGGCGATCATCGTCGGGTTGCCTGTCGCGGCGATTCTGAGGATCGTGGGCCGCTCCACGGTCCTTTCCACGCGGGCAGGCCGGGAGTTGGGCCGGCACCTTCGCCCGGGGCAGCCAGGTCATCCCTGGCCGGAAGAAATCAGCGAGACCTCGCTGAACAGATTCAGCAAGGACAAAGGCCCGGTCCATCTGACACTGGTGGAACCGATCGTGGTCGAGGTCGCCGCCGACGTCGCATGGAGCGGGAAGTCTTTCCGTCACCCGCTGTCCCTGCTCCGGGTCCGGCCGGAACTGGACCCAGCCGACGTCGAACTTCCGCCGCATCTCCGCGGCCGCTAACGCCTCATTCTCGCGGTGGACGGGTTGTGCCCATTGGGGTCAGGTGGAGCCCTCCGCACAGCTCAAAGCTGTCCCCATTGGTGTGCAACCCGTCCACTCCGCCCCTTGGGCGGCTTTAAATGTCTGAGCACGAGACTATAGTTAATCGAACATAATTTCGAATAAAAGGTGTGTTGTGGGCGTGATAATTGGCCCCCGTGTGATAGATGCGGGACTCTCTGCGGTGACGGTGCTGGTGGCACCGGTAGCGGTGGCCGCCGGCTATCCGTCACCCGCCCAGGATTACTTCGACGGCCGGATCGACCTCAACGCCCACCTGGTCAAGGACGTGACCAGCACGTTCATCGTCCGGGTGACCGGGCAGTCCATGGAGCAGGCCGGGATCAGCGACGGCGACGAGCTCGTGGTGAACCGGGCACTGGAACCGAAGGACGGTTCGGTCGTCGTGGCCGTCCTGGACGGGGAACTGACGATCAAACGGCTGCGGATCACAGCCACAGGGGTGGTCCTGCAGGCCGACAATCCCCGCTTCCCGGATATTAGGGTTCCGGCCTTGTCGGATCTGACGATCTGGGGCGTGGCCACGAGGTGCCTGCACCATGTCTAAGCCCGCGGTGATGCGACGGATGCAGGAGATCGCACACGTGGACGTGAAATGCTTTTACGCCTCGGCCGAACGCGCCTTCAACCCGGCCCTGGAACGTAAGCCGCTCATTGTGCTCTCCAACAATGACGGCTGCGCGGTCACCCGGTCTCCGGAAGCCAAACGCTTGGGCATTGCCATGGGCGAGCCATGGTTCAAGCTCCGGCCCCGGGCGAAGGAATGGGGTCTGGTGGCGTTGTCGAGCAACTACGAACTCTACGGCGACATCAGCTCCCGGGTGATGGAGCTGCTGGGCCGCTACTCGGCCTGGTTGGAGGTCTACTCAATCGACGAAGCCTTCCTGGGGGTCAAGGGCGAACCGGACGAGCTGCTGCGAATGGGGCGGGAGATGAAGGCCGCGTGCCGGCGGAACGTCGGCGTTCCGGTCTGTGTCGGTATCGCGCCCACGAAGACGCTGGCGAAGCTGTGCAACAAGTGGGCGAAGAACAACCCCGCCTTCGGCGGGGTGTGCCGGTGGGAATCGGTACCCGAAAAGCAGCGCGAAGCGCTGATGGCCCGGTTGTCAGTGATCGAAATCTGGGGTGTGGCCACCAGGTTGACCCAGCGCCTGAATGCGATGGGAATCTTCACCATCGCCGACCTTGCCCGGGCCAACCCGGTCGCGATCCGGGACAAGTTCTCCATTGTCATGATGCGCACCGTCCTGGAACTCCAAGGCACCCCTTGCATCCCGATGGAAGAGGAACGGGTAGGGAGGGACCAGCTGATCTTCTCCCGCTCGTTCTCGACACCGATCACGACGACGGCGGGGTTGCGGCAGGTCATGAGCGTGTACGCGCAAATGGCCAGTGCCCGCCTTGCCAAACACGACCTGCAAGCGAAGGTGTTGACCGCGTTCGCGGCGACCTCGCACTTCAACCCGAATGAAAAATCCTTCCCCTCGGTCTGCCTGGCGTTGCCGATGCCAACCGCGGACCCGGTGATCCTGACCAAAGCAGCCCACGCCCTCCTGCCCCAGGTTCACGAGGGTGTGAAGTACGTCCGGGCCGGGATCATGGTCACCGACCTGCGCCCGTCCGGGAATCAGAAACCGTTGGAGCTGTTCGAGAACCCGCACGAAGAACGCGGCATCGGGATCCTGCTCGAAGACGTGGCCAAACGGTACGGTCGCGGATCCATTGGCCTGGGCCATGCCGGGATCAAGGGCGGGCCGGACTGGTCCATGAAACGCGACATGCTCTCCCCCCGGTACACCACCCACTGGGACGAACTTCCCCTCGTCAAAGCCGCCTGACCGGCGCCACGTAAGAAAGGAGAGTCCACCCATGACTCTTGCCCCCGAAAAACCACAAACCCGCCAGAACGTCGACGTCCGGTTCAGCCCCGACGGGACACCCATCGCGATCCGTCACGACGGCCGGATCTGGATGGTCGACCCCGACGTGCACACCGCGCATTGGTTCAGCAGGGACTCCTGGTGGGAAACCCGGAACCGCGCCGCCGTCGGAACGGGTGATCTCGTCAGCATTGAACACTGGCAGGTCCAGGCCACGCTCCCGTCCGCCGGTGCGGAGCTGCGCACGTTCACGTTGCGGCGGGACCCTTTGGCCACGCAGTGGCAGATCGAATCCATCAGCTAGTGCCGGCCAACCTGTACCGCTCCCCCATCCCGGACCAGCTCTGGAACCGGACCCGTGACGAATTCGGCCTGCCCGGCCTGGAACAAGTCCGGGAACGGCTCGCGGCCGTGCACGAGGATCCCGAACCCCTCCTGCAGCAGCTGGTCCGTATATTCATCGACGACGAAGGGACCTTCTGCCCGGGGTACCAGTTCCGGGCCGACCTGTCCCTGAACCCCGTGGTGACGGGCCTGTTCGAACGGGCGTTGGAGTTGCGGATCCCCCACAACTACTTCGCGCTGTGGATGATGGTCCCCTCCCCCGCCCTGGACGGTCGCCGCCCGGTGGACCTGCGGGACACCCAAGACCCGGCACCCTTACTGGCGGCGTTGGGCCGGGTCCGCGCGGACCTGGCGGCCTAGGATATGGGAGTGAAAGTGACCCTAACCCTGGAGGCCGGCAACGGCGAACTGAGCCACGTCGAGGCCGAAGGCGTTACGTACGAGGAAGCCAAAGCGGCCGCCGAAGCGCTGATCCCGGAAGACTCCAAAGCCATCGCCATCCGCACGAGCTAGCAGCAGTGCGGCGCGTGGCGTCTAGTGTTTGGTGTCCTTGGCGGGTGACTCGTTTTTGGATCCCGAGTCGCTGTCGATGAATGTGCCGTTCTTGTTCTGGATGCGGACTTCGCCGTGCCCGCGCCCCGTGGTTTCAACGATTTCTTTGGCCCGCTTCTCAGCGGCCTTCTTCGTGGGTTCGTGAGCAGAGACCCGCTTGGCGTCTTCTTTCTTGACGTCCCAACCACCGCGGTCGTTGTTGGGAACTACGTACCGGTCGTTGTCATTGCCCTTGGTCATTTCGATCCTCTCCTACGATGCGAACTGATTTGCGTCAGCCTAACGGCCAATGGACGCACTGCCCCCTTGTATGTGCCCGCTTGTTGGCAATCGTGACGGGAAAACTGAAAGTTTTTTGGAGCCGACACCAGCACACACGGTTCCATCGGCTTGAGGCCGTCGTCGCGTGCACGGTGGAGGCCTGCGGAGCTAATAATCGGCGTCACTGCCACCATCGCTGGGCGAGGCATTACGGTATGTGCCGCCCTTCCTGTAGACCCTGCCCCGCTGGGACTGGAAACTTCCACTGTGCGCAGGCAATCTTTCCTTCGCTACAGGGCGGAGGATCATCCTCCAGGCCACGAGCATGATCACTGCTACCGGCACTGCCAGGACGGCACCCACGACAACAAGGGTCTCCATCAACGACCGATCCTCCCCTTGGGCCGGTCCTGCCCATAGTCCTGGACGCGGGCGGGATGAATCACTCGGCAGGCTCGATCAGTTCGGGGCCGTTGTTGCGGACACTGTTGACGCGGGGGCTGACGATGCGGGGCGTAAGTGTTGGTTCGGGCAGGGAATGCAGCAGGTGCTGGACGTCGGCTTTGTCGGTCAGGTCCGGGTCGAGCCATTCGGCGAACCGGTCTTTCGGGATGATGACCGGGGACCGGTCATGGACATGGCCCAGGGCGTCCTGCGTAGTGGTCGTGAGTACGGTGCAGGACAGGAGCCACCGTTCGGGGTCGTCCTCGGGCAGGTCGGGGTCGGGCCAGAATTCGTACAGGCCGGCGAACCCCAGTAACGACTCCTTTGGCGAGTAGAGGTAGTTCGGGATCTTCTTCCCGTCCTCGGTCTTCTGCCATTCGTAGTACCCCTCGGCTGGGACGATAGCCCTGCGCTTGACCGCAGCGGACCGGAACGACGGCTTCTCCAGGATTGATTCGCTCCGGGCGTTGATGAGCTTGGAGCCGATCTTGGCATCCTTCGCCCAAGACGGGATCAGACCCCACCGGGCGATGAGCAGGCGCCGGTCAATGGCACCTTCGTCCAGCCGTTCGGCCACGATCGGGACGTTCTGTGTCGGGGCGACGTTCCAGCTCGGCCCCGGCGGGCTCCCCTCGACTTCCTTTGCCTCGAAGTGGCCCAGGAGATCACTGGTGGCCTTGGACATCACGTATCTGCCGCACATGTGCCTATTCTTCCCACAAAACCGTTACACGAAACCTCTGAGCGTGCGGGGCGTCCGCTATTTATCGGCCCAGCGTTCGTGTGCGGCTTGGCGGCTGATCCCCGCGGCACGGCCAATGTCTGCCCAGGAAGCCCCGGCAGCTTTGGCGGCCGCGACGGTCTTATCCAAGCGGTGCGATGCCTGTCGATGTTCTTTGGCGGCCGCTTCAACACCCAGGAGCGCTTCGGACGGCGCGATGTGGATCATCCATTCGCCCTGAACGGCATCCTCCACAGGTCCGGAAACATAAGCTGCGTCCCCTAAAGGGCAATACTCTTTGCGGGAGCTGACGTCGGCCTCGGCAGGGGTGAGCACTCGTTGCCAGACCTCCCCCTGCCACCCGCAGGTACAGGCACCCCGCCAACTCATGATCAGGTCGTCCGGAACAATCTCCTGATCCGGAGCAACAAAATCTCCCGCTACCTTGTACCGTCCGGTGATCCCGTGGACAAGCATCCCGCCAGCGGTTGAACCTGAAGCGAGGCGGCCATCGGGTGCAATCGCAGCTACCCAGCCCTCGTGTTGGTAGTCGTTGGAGGTCCAGCCCATAGCCTTATGCCTTCCTGTCAGGGTTTCCTGACACACAGTCTGCATGGGAGCACTGACATTTACCAGAAGACTTGGTGCAGTCTGGGATTCCTGGCGGAGTAAGAACTGTGGGCGTCACGTGCTTGGTGTCCATTCCGGCGATTCGCTCCATCCCGGGACCTTGGTATCGAGTTCCTTGATCCTGTCAGGGTGCCGGCCGTGCCTGGCGTGCTTTCGGTAGGCAGAGATCCACGCCGCCAGGGCACGTTCAGCATCGTCCCCGGAGGCGTAGTGCGGAGGGCGTTTGGCCTTCTTCATCCAGCGAATGAGCTCGTCCCGGCGTTGCCGCCACAAGCGTTCGCTGTTGTAGCTGTCGCCGTCCGCCCAGCCTGGAATCTTCTTCTCGAGGACCTCTGCTGCTTTGGGTTCGAGTCTTCCCTGTCGGTAGAGCAGCCGGATCCTTGCCAGTGCCCGGTACAGCTCGGCTTCTTCGCTGCCCGTGGATCCCGCGACCGTGGGCAGAACACCGTGGGCACGGTGGTAGGCCACGATCAGCTTGGCTGCTGCGACTGGTCCTGAGGGTAGTGGGCTGGTTCCTGCTGGCACGCACCCACGATACAGCTACGCAGCCTTCGCAATGATCTGAGGTCGCGTCCGGCTAATGTGGGCACCCAAAGTTATGCGCAGCAAGAAGAAATCACCCTGACCAGGCCCAATCATTTGCCCTTCAGCTCTGCCAGGGCCTTGGTTTCCGCTTCCGGTGTTTCGAGGAAAATTTGGAATTGATGGAATCTCGATCCTACAAGCGACTAAATCTGGGCAAAGAGCTAAATCATGGACCCACGCGGGCCGTCGTCCTCGAGCAGGCCCGGTCCGTCTAGATCCTTGGAGAAATGCCCTGTCCCGGCACATAAACAGCTAGAAATATGTTGACGCAGTCCTATCCGGGCCATCGACGTAGCTTACGATGCCGATTGGGGGGACAGAAACCAGCACAGGCTACGGTCTGGGCCCTCGAGTCAAAACAAGTGGAAACGCCCATCCGCTGACCGGGGGACTAGTGGGAATCTGGCCTTCAGCAGCATCACAGAACGGAACTTTTATGCCGCAGAGCATCTTCCGCTCCTCTTCAGCCGCACTTGCAATTGTGGCAATGGCCGCGTTAACGGCCGGATGCGGACAATCACCAGATTCGTCATCAGCCACACCGGCGGCAGTCTCGTCACCTTCCGCGACACCGACAGTGCTTCCGGTTCCGGACGGCTGCCCACCAGAAAAAGAGCTGGGCCAGGCCTGGGTGGAAGACCCGAATTGGTTCACTGCCAGCATCGAGGCAAAACTCCTCGACTCCGAGCTGAAGACCCCTTTGCCGGCGGGCGGCTGCGCGTACCTGTACAGCCCGCCAGGAACTTCAAACAATTCCAGCGAGAAGTACCAGCGCGTCATGGTGTGGTACTTCAACGTCAACCGCCAAGGCAAGCTAACTACCGCAGACATCACCAACTGGGCGAAGTCGGCAGGAGGAACACCCCTGAAGGGGACCGATCCCATAAACAATCAAACGACCACCGACACGACGGGTAACAACTTCGACCTTCCGGACACGTTCAGTGGCTGGACAAAGAGCACCGTGGTGCAGGTAAGCGGAGATAACGACCACTTCGGGTGGGAACAGACCGTCCTTCCCGCGTACACGCAAGGCGCTCAGGCGAAAATCGATTTTGCCCTGAAGGCTGACAAGGCCCAGGCCATGGCTCGCGCATCCGTTCCTGGTTCCACCACGAGCGCCGGCAGCGACCCAACGAAGGCACTTACACTGGGGCTTGCGGCTGCATTCTCGACATCCGCCGTCGTGACCAATGACGAGGGATACACGGCCCAATTGAAGGTGCAGGGAAAGCTTGAGCCGTTCACCAAGGACGTCAAGGATGCACCCCCAGGTAAGCTTCACGGAATCTCCAGCTCCACAGTCTCGGGATCGGTCACCAACACGACAACCGGACGCCAGACCAAAACGCCCGGGGCAGGGGTCATGGCCGTCTACCCGCTTGAATCCGCTGCTTGCGATGGCTATAACGGCATCTCAGTCACGGGCACCGACTGGCAGAAGCCGTCATATTGCGCCGTCGAACTTGGTTCGGTCGAAGGCACAACCCTTGCGCCGGATGCTTCCCAATCACTGAAGGGCACTACCCTCCCGCAGAAGCTTGGGACGTTCCCTGAGTCCGGAAATGCCATCGCTGAACTCAATGCCCCGATCTCGTTCTATATGAAGTTCGGAAATGTGGGGATGGCTTCGGCCGGAACCAACTGGAAGAGCGACAAGGGGTGCCTATCCTCCAGGCTCTATGGGGGCGCCACTTGGAACGTCGTTATGGACGGCTGGCCCGACGTAATCTGCAAATAGACGAATGGAGATGGGAAGGGGCCACCTAGGGGTGGCCCCTCCTATATCGGCGGCAGCAGGGCACGCGACATCAGATACGAAGCAACCAGGAATGTTCCGCCCCCCACTCCCCTTCCCCCTTTTTTACAAAGGGGACGGCCAAGATTGGGATGTTGCCCACTGCGGAGACCGGGCAACTATCGCAGATCTCCCTAAATGTCTGCCCGGCCGGATGGACCCGGCCTGGGTGAGCCTCGCAACTTACGCAGCCGCATAGCCCGGTATTCCCGGCGGGACATCGACGCCGCGTAGAAAGTGACGCCACCTCCCAGGGCAGTCAAGAACAGCGCGGCCCACATCGGACCTTGGCCCTGCGCCAGCGGAGCGAGCAGCAGCACTATCGAAAATATGCACAGTAGTGCAGCACCGGCCGCGACGATCGCCATCCCCCACCACGTACTGACCTGGGCTTGCCCTGCGCCTGGCGTAAAGCCGATTTCCTCTGCCGGGTAGCTGTGCAATTCTCCGGTGCTGGTGTTGCGCAGTACGCGCTTTTCCCCGGCTGCCACTGCCGCCTGATGCTCTGCAAAGACAGCTTCATTGTGCCGCCTGCGATCGGAAATCATGCTCGGTTTCTCTTTCCCTGTCGGTCTGGTCAATGGCATCACAACATGCTGGGGTCAGCGGTAATCAGCGCTACCAAGGCCACTACGGGAAAGGCAACAACAACCGGGCCAGCTACCAAGATCCAACTGGTGGCCGTGTACCGACGATAGCCCCTGCCGCGCAGCTTGGTTGCCCACAGGGCACCGTAGACGATGCTGGCAATCAGGTACGGGAATGTCAGCAGGATCATTCCCAATCCTAGCCAGATGGTGGCCTGTAGAACGCCCAGGCCGCCCTGGCTATACATATCAGCCGATCCTAATGTCGCCGTACCAATAAGAAGCAGCAATAGGAGCACCAGAAGACCGGCACCGATCAGCAGGACAGACCTGAACGTCTTAGCCCACGCAGGCAATGGTGGAGCCTGGACCCGCCCCGGCTGACCCGGAAAATAGCCCGAAGGGTAAAAGTTATGAGGGTGCACGGTGCTCTCTTCTTCGCAAATGGCCGTCAAAGCGTTAGACGGACTCGCCCAAGTATGACCTGCACTTCCTTTGAACACGACGCCAACTGGACCTGGAGACCGGAGTCCTGGAATGTCCCACTCCCTTGGATGTGGACAGCCTAAATTCCTCCGCTGGGAACTTTGCCCGGCGCTCATGTCTGGCGAAGCACCTATAAGGCGGACCTAGGGTGGTCCGTTGTGTGTCATACAGGTACTGCTGTTCGTTTTCGGGAAAGTCGAGTACCGACTACTCGTGCGGGCACGCCAAGTACCGCGGGACGAACGCCGCCCTGCTAGGCGAGGCGGCGTTAGCAGTACCCGGCGAGCCAGGCGAGGGCTTCCTGCTCGTCCACGAAATACTTGACGGGGCATCCCGGCCGCGGGACTCCGCGCGGATTGTGGGCGATAACCATGTCGACCGCCGTACTACCAAGCAGCGCGAAAGCCGCGACCGTGGTCGCCCTGCTGCAGACTGCGACCGCTTCCCGGCTGACCCATTCGACCCCGGTGATCTGAAGGAGAACTCCTACAGGGTCTCCCCCGGTAAGGGCCAGCAGCTGCTCACGCGCCCATGCACCCTCAAGTTTGCCGATGCGCGAGTGTGGACGAAGAACGATCCGTACGATGCCCGGCCGTGCTCGAGAAACAGCAACGTCCCTGGCTGGCACATTTCCGGAGTGGTCGGGCTTCCCGGTGCCGCACGTCTCAGTACATGCCTCTGATGTCATGTAGGTCCGCATTCATTTCGGCAGCCACCTGAGGAAGTAGGTGCTGGGCTACTTCTTGCCCGGCTTCTTCAGGCTCTCGACAGATTACGCGAAAGACAGGGCAAGGTCGAGGATTGGGCGCTGACTAGCCGACCGGGAAAATCCCGATAAACCAAAACGAGGCAATTGCGAACACCGCGAAGAAGGGGATCAGGCAGCCCAGTACCAACTTGGATGGATGCGCGACTTCGAAGGATTCGCCGGGGTTCTCCGGGTTGTAGGCCACTTCCAGCACTGACCCGGGAGCGGGCCGTTCAACCGCGGAGACCTCGGATTCGCCGGCATAGAGGACCCCCTGGGGCCCGGTGAACTGATAGGTCGGCCAATAGCGGCGGTTCCTGCTCGTGTTGCCGACACCGGATGTCCAGCCCTCCCGGCTGCCAGTAACGATCGCCTGAGCCTTTGGCCAGGAATCAATTCGGCGCTCCTGGGATTTCGTCTTTCGGACCGATTGGATGCAGGCGCCGGCGGCGGCCAGGACGAACACCGCCCAAATGATGTACAGCACGGTTTTCACAGCGTCCCCAATGTTGAAATCACCACTCTAGCGTGGCTACTCCGTCGTCTTTCGGAGCTGAACCGTCTGCGGGAAGTAGTACGACTCCGGAGGGAAGTGGGTTGGATCCTGCTGGCACGCACCCGATACAGCTAAGCATTCGGAGGAAGAGCCTGTCAGAGGTCTTCGGCAATTCCTGGGTGGGGGCGATCCACGAAGAAGTAAGGGTCGCCCTTGCCGTCGCGCTCCAAGTCGTAGTGGATGATGGCACGCTTCGCTTGAAACACGGAGATCCCCCGCGGGAAATCAGCTTCCGTGCGGTGTTCACGCAAGCGCTCCAAAGCCCCGGTACGCTGACCAGTCTTTTTATCCGTTCGCACGCCAATATCAGCGGTTAGAACCCGGACACCGTCCGGGTCGCGGGCGATGAAGCCTTCCAGACTGAAGTGAAGCTCCAAAGTCAGATACTTGCTCGCCATAACCGCCTGAGCCAAGTCCTGGGTAGTGCTGGTGAAGTTTTCCAAGGGAACATTCGGAGGCTTCTGAAACATTACCCATTCTTACCATCCGGCTACGACAACAACATCCAGAGGCAGAATGGGCGCCCTATTCTTCAATCCACCCGCGTCCCACTTCCTTGGAACTGGGACACCGCAGTGGGATACTTCCCGCACTGCCTGGATCCGAGGAATGTGAATATTGCCGATAGACGATGGCGTTCTGTGATCGCTTTACGTCGTATGGCAGCGGGCACAGCAAAGGGCAGCAGCCCGGTGAACTCTGCGTCGAGCTATGGCATGTTCGGGGCAGCAGTGGAACTCCGGATGACGAGTGAGGCTTGGGGAAAGGACGCGGTTGCGGCGTAGGGTCGGTCCTCGATTTCGGCGATCGCCAACTGTGCGAGCGTGACACCGAGCCCGGCGGCGTCGAGTCGGACGCTGGTTATTTGTGGATGCATAATGCTAGCGATTGGCGCGTCGTCCAGGCCTACAACGGAGATTTTGTCGGGTACGTCGATACCTGACTCGATGGCGCGTCCGATGAGCGTTGCCGCGACGTCATCGTTGTAGCACGCCACTCCGGTGACACCTTCAGCGAGCCATTTCTCGACAGCCTCGTTAGCTGAATTGTCGCGGTAGTCGATGCTTTCTGTACTGAGCTGGATGCCCGATTCCTGGGCGAAGTCCCGCGCGCGTTCATACCGTCTCTGGCAAAGGTCCCGGACTCGAGGGTCGGCGGTCGCGGCAAACGCAAGTCGCCGATGACCTTGCTCGATCAGGTGGCGGATCTGGATGGCGGGTCCTTCCTCGGGGTATCGCTGGAGCTGGGCGATCGTATCTGGGTTGGGGATGATGCGTGCCACATTGCTTCGCCGCATCTCGGTGACATGTTCTTCGGAGAATGGCACGTATCCCAGTACTGCGTCGGGCTCCAGGACCTCCCACAGAAGTCGCATGTTCGTGGACTGGCGGATCGTCGAAGTGATGAGGGCATACCCGGCCTTTTCAAGGGTATGCGTGGCTTCCTCGATGTTGCGGCGCATCGTGTAATCGATTGGCCAGTCGGGCAGCATCAGCAGCACCACGCGCGTTCTGCCGCTTGCCAGCGCGCGCGCTGCGCTGTGAGGGCGGTATCCCAGCCGCGCTGCTTCGCGCATAACCTTCTGTCGAGTCGCTGCCGGAATGCTCTGCCCCGGAGTGTTGTTCAGCACGTAGCCCACCGTGGTGCGGGAAAGGCCGAGCGTCTGAGCTACGTCCTTCGCCGTCGCGCGCCGCGCAGTTGGTTTGGCCTCGGGTGTCATCATCGCCTCCTAAATCCCGTAGTGAAGCTAACGAAGCATGCGTCTTCATCGCTTGGTTGATAGTTTACTTGCGCGGGCAAGTGATGCGTGTCACTATAGCCATCAACTTTTACTTTCCCGCGCAAGTGAAAGTGCTTGGCCTTGGACAATGGAGTCGCCCGATACGTCAACTCGGGAGAAACCCGCCTCTCTGCCGTGGATATGAACCGCGGACGTGGTGTGGTTGGGCTTCCCGCTCGCGGGGATGGCGCCAAGACGACTTCCGACGTCTGTGCCGTTACCACCGGAACCTAAGCCCGAGTCGACGTGGGCCCGCACTCCTACCAGGTCCCTGCCCATCCCGCCGAGACTGCATGCACTGTCTCGGCATCCCAAACTGTGCCCGCGAAGGCGGCAAGGAGGACCAATGACGCACCCAACCCCACCATCACGACGGCGAAAGATCCGCCGTCGCATTCTTGCGTGGACGGGAGGAGCGCTGGGACTGATCCTCACCATCGGAATTGGCGGCTACCTGTTCCAACTCGGAAGGAACCCAGCCACTCGCACTGCCGACGGATCGTATTCCCACATCACAACCGATACGTCCTTTGCGCATATTGCGGGCCTGCCGGCATTCTCAGACTACAAATCGCTGATGACGCCCCTCGCCGACGATTGGTCTGGCGTGGTGGCAGGACCTCTCTCAATGAGCCGGGTCTTGTCGTACTACGGCCAGACCTGGGAACCACAAACCATCGCTGACGGAATCAATTTCGTAGTTGACGAAGCCAACCAGCACGAACAGTTGTACTTCCCGCTATACAAACAAGAGGAAATCCAGGCGGACACTTCAAAACGGGACGCCGGGATGCTCTTCTTCCCCGGAGACCCAGGCGCTCCGGTTGCGGTCGTCATGCCCGGTGGTGGTTGGCAGACTCTGGCCGCAGTGCAAGAGGGTTTCCCACACGCTCAGCGACTCCACGATGCGGGCTACAACGTCTTCGTTCTGCGCTACCGGGTCACTCCGACACCAGCGAAAGACGACGCTGAACAAGCAATTCGCGCCCAAAAAGCCGGCCTCGATGTGGTCCGGGCAATGGAACTCATCCGCGACAACGAGACCCGCTGGAAGGTGAACCTTTCAAATTACTCCATGTGGGGAAGCTCAGCAGGGGGAATGCTCGCTCTGCAATGGGCATCAAACCTCCCCGTTGGGGCGCAACCAAACGGCTTCCCGCCACCACAAGCAACTGTGCTTGCCTACCCTGCGACCCACACATGGCCGGGAGTCACAGCCGGCAGCGGCCCAACGTTCGCCATCACAGCTGCCGATGACCCTTTGATACCGGTAGAACACGTCGACGCAGTAATGGATGAGCTCCGGAGAGCCGGCGTTGCGGTGCAGTACGAGCGAGTTTCAACCGGTGGACACGGATTCGGCATCGGTCAAGGTACCCCGGCGGCCGGGTGGATCGACCACGCCATCAGGTTCTGGAAGCAGCAAGCCGGAACGACCCCTACCGCCGCACCATGACCTTCCCAGCCGGACCCGCCGAAACGAGTGCACCTCGAACCCGGTGACGGCGCGAACAACCGATACCACTTTGTGCAGGTCACAGGAGTTAGCCCCCACGCCCATCCGGCGTGGGGGCTTCATCTCCCTACTTCGCTGGAGCGAACCGCAACTGGATCAGGGCGCCGGGAGGCCTCGCCCGCCGATATGCGGCGGACTTGACCCAGGTCTTCTGCGCGTTTCTTTAGTCAGTGGGATGTACCCGCTACCCGCGGACCCCGGTTGAAGCCCGTTGGATCAGCGTTGACCGCATTTCAGGACCTGCCGCCGGTGGCGGGGTTCCTTCGACGGCACTCAGGGCAAGCCGACCCAGGTAGCGGCCCAGACCAGCTGAATCAACACGGACAGTGGAGAGCTGGGGCTCGAACATGGAAGCAAGGGGGGTGTCGTCGTAGCCAATAATTGAGATATCCGTGGGAACGGCCAGTCCACTGCGCAATGCGGCCCCTGTCAGGGCCGCGGCCACGTCATCGTTGTACGCGGCGATGGCCGTGACGCCGACGCTTCGCCATTCCCGAAGTGCCGCCTCGGCCGTTTCGTCTGTCAGCCCAATGTTCCGGGATGCCAGAAGTGGAAGCCCCAGGGACGATGCTGTTTCCTGGGCGCGTGTTCCTCTGCTCGTAACGAGGTCCGCGACTTTGGGATCATCGAGTCCGGCGTACGCGATGGTCCGGTGGCCGAGTCCGGCAAGATGTTCCAGCTGAAGCGCCGGGCCGTTCTCAATATAGGGGTTCTCTGGGATGACGTCGGGGTCAGGGATGAGCCGGGTGATGCCGGCGTCCCGAATGGCAGTGACCTGCTCAGGGGTGAATGCAGTCAAAGCAACAACCACGTCGGGTTGCAGCGATTCCCACAAGGGACGTGCCTGCCCTGTCGGATGTGGCGTGTACGTGATCATCGCGTAACCAGCCTCATCCAGTGTCAAAGACGCCTCCTCGATGTTGCGCCGGAGGCTGAAGTCCAGTGGCCAGTCGGGGAGCAACAGCAGCACAAGGCGGGTCTGGCCGCTGGCCAGCGCCCGGGCAGCATTGTGCGGACGGTATCCCAGCCTCCGGGCTTCCTCCAGCACCCGTGACCTGGTCGTTTCGGAGATAGTTTGACCCGGCGTGTTGTTGAGGACAAAGCCCACCGTCGCCCGGGACACCCCCAAGGACTTCGCAATGTCCTGGGTCGTGACCCTACGGCTCTTCGTCAGGTTCCCCACGAAATCCTCTCCTGCCCATGGCGCCGAAAAACTGCTTGCGCGCGCTAGTGCACTACTGTAGCATCGACGTCATTGCTAGCGCGCGCTAGTGACTTCCTTCACTCTTTTCCCCGACAATGGAGTCATCATGAATCCCAATGAACCTTCCGCCGCTGTACCGGGGGCGCTGGCCCCTGCGGTGGCCGTAGAAGCTGAATTGCCCACGCCCGTCCCGACACCTGATGTTCAGAAGGTCAGCGCCCGGTACATCTGGCTGATGGTGCTTGCGCAGTTCGGTGTGTTCGTCGCGTTCATCACCCCTCTGGCCATTTCCTTGGCCATCAGGGTCAACCAGTTGGCTCCGGCCAACCAGGAGTATCTGGGCTATATCACCGGCGCTGGCGCGTTGGTGGTCATGATCGTCGGCCCGTTCCTGGGCATGGCCAGTGACCGTACAAGAACTCGGATCGGCCGGCGACGTCCGTTCATGATCGGCGGCACGGTACTCGGCGTTATCTCACTCCTTGTGATGGCTTTCGCCCCCAACGTACTGGTGTTGGGCGCCGGCTGGATCCTGGCCCAGATCGGCTGGGGCCAGGTGCTGGGCAACCTTCAAATTTCAACAGCCGACCGTTTGCCCGAATCCCAACGCGGCAAAGTGGCGGGGCTTACCGGGTTCTCCACGCAGATCGCTCCGGTGTTCGGCGTTGTCATCGCTGGCGGTTTCGCTGCCGACCCGTTCCTGCTCTTCATGGTCCCGGGCGTCGTTGGGGTTGTCCTCGTGGCGCTCTTCGTCTTGTTCGTCCACGAGGCGGACAGCCGGGGCATGGTGTTCTCGGAAAATCTGACGGCAACGTCGATGCTGCGCAAATACATCTACAACCCCCGCCGCTATCCCGATTTCTCCTGGAACTGGCTCGGACGCTTCCTGTTCTACTTTGGTTTGACGCTGAACACGACCTTCACGGCCTTCTTCTTCGCAAGTCGTTTGGACATCCCGATCGAGCAGGTCAGCGGAATCATCGCCGCGCTCGGTGGAGCCGGCGTGCTGGCTACGACCATTGGTGCACTTGGTGGCGGCTTCCTCTCTGACCGGCTGCGGCGCCGTCGGTTGTTTGTTCTGTTGGGTGGGGCATTCATGGCGGCCGGAATGATCATGATGGCTGTCTCGGCGGACATCACGCTTCTCATGTCAGGCTCCCTGATCACGTCCGTGGGTATCGGTATGTTTTCGGCAGTGGACCAGGCGCTTCTGCTGGACGTCCTTCCAGAAAAGAGCACCGACGCTGGCCGTTTCATGAGCATCACCGGTTTCGCCACCTCGATTCCTCAGTCCTCTGCCCCGCTGATCGCCCCGCTTTTCCTCGCTATCGGAGCGGTGGGGGACCAGAAGAACTACACGCTGCTGTTCTTTGTGGCCGCCGCTTTCGTCCTGCTCGGCGGTGCAGTCATCATGCGTATCCGCTCAGTGCGCTAAACCCTTGCCGCAGGTGCCGCGCAGGCAGCACCCGTGGCGCTGAGCATGGACGAGAACGTATTGGTTTGGGCGAGATGGAGATTTAATGGCGAGCAGGAACAAAGTACGGACACGGGTGCTCCTCACCGGGGCAACAGGCAACTGGGGAAGAGCGACGCTGCGTGAACTTTCGTCGCGCGCGGACAGCATGACTGTAGTTGCCCTGTCCCTGCCGGGCGATAAGGACAAGGCAGCCCTCGCTGAGTTTTCGTCCATGGAGAATCTGGAGGTTGTTTGGGGTGATCTGACCGACTACGCCACCGTAGAGGCATGCATCGCCCGCGTTGACGTTGTCCTTCATGTCGGAGCGGTGGTCTCACCGCTGGCCGACGAAAACCCTGAGCTTGCCGCACGTGTGAACGTCGGAAGCATCCAGAACATCATCCGGGCGGTCAAAGCCCAGCCGGATCCGGAACGTGTCACAGTTGTCGGCATCGGTTCGGTGGCCCAAACAGGCAACCGCAACCCGCCATTTCACTGGGGCAGGGTCGGCGACCCGATCCGTGTTTCACAATTCGATGCCTACGGCCAAAGCAAGGTGACCGCTGAGCGGTTGCTTGTAGAAGCTGGCCTGCCGAAATGGGTATGGCTGCGGCAGACGGGGATTTTCCACCCCGGGATGCTCGAAATCCGCGATCCCATCATGACGCACTCGCCGTTCGGCGCGGTGATGGAATGGGCGTCCGTGGAAGATTCAGCCCGGCTGTTGGCGAACCTCTGCCAAGCGGATGTCCCGGAAGAACTGTGGGGCAACATTTACAACATCGGTGGTGGCGAAGGCTGGCGGCTCACCAACTGGCAGCTTCAGACAGCCATTGGAGAAGCGATGGGCGTCCGGGATATCCGGAAATGGTACGACCGGAACTGGTTCGCGCTAAAGAACTTCCACGGCCAGTGGTACACCGACAGCGACCGGCTGCATGAGCTGGTGCCCTACAGGCAAGACACTTTTGAAGACGCCCTGGCCCGGGCCGTGGACGCCGCACCGTCCTCGGTGAGGAATGCCGGGAAAGTGCCCGCCTGGATCGTCAAACACCTTGTCATGAAGCCGCTGACCCGCAAGCCCCGCGGAACGATGGCGGCCATCAGAGCCGGACATGGCGCCGAGATCAACGCGCACTTCGGCGGACTGCAGGAATGGCGCAACATTGGCGGTTGGTCAACCTTCGAGCCGCCTGCACCGTCCCGCAACCCCTCCTATCTTGACCACGGCTATGACGAGGATAAGCCCGCAGCACACTGGTCCTCGATCGACTACCTGGAAGTGGCTGCTTTTCGCGGAGGCAGGTTCCTGTCGGACGATGTGAGGCCTGGGACGCCGGCTACGCCGCTTCGATGGTCCTGCGGGCTCGGACACCTGTTCACTGCAAGCCCCACCCTGGTGCTCCGAGCCGGCCACTGGTGCCCAACATGTACCGCTGATTCGGCCGGTTACGACCGGCAAGCAGAGCACAACAAGTTTCTCGCCCAGATCGTCTCGGCCTGACGAGCCGCAGAGACAACCAGCCCTCCAACCAATTCTCAAGGACATCTCATGACCCCCACCTGGCACGCCGAGTTCATCACTTCGGATTTCCCCAACGGTGCGCTCGACGACCCGGCCCTGTATTTCCGGAAGGAGTTCCATGTCGCCGAAGGGCTCACCAAGGCCACACTCAAGACGACAGCTGTCGGCCTCGTCGAACCCCATCTCAACGGCACCCGGGTCGGGGACGAAGTACTGGCACCGGGCTGGACCTCCTACCGGAACCGGCTGGCCGTCAGCACCTACGATGTCACTGATTCCATCCGGGAGGGTGCGAACGCAGTGGGTGCCATTGTCGGCCAGGGTTGGGCGCTGGGCCGCCTCGGCTGGGAGAACAAGAGCCATTTCTATTCCGAGGCTCCTGCCCTCTACTTGGAGATCGAACTCGAGTACGCAGACCGGACGGACCTCGTCCGCTCAGACCCCAGCTTTCGCTGCTCCACCGGCGGCGTGCGCGCCAACAGCATTTACGACGGCGAGACCTTCGACGCCAGGCTTGAACCCGTTGGCTGGACGCTGCCTGGGTTCCCTGACGATCACTGGGGTGCAGCCAAGCAGTTCGAGTGGAACCTTGAGACCCTGATCGAGCCCAGTGCGCCGCCCATCCGCCGCATCGAGGAACTCCAGCCGGTCTCCGTCACGACCCGCCCCGGTAGCGGGACCGTCATCGATTTTGGCCAGGTCATCTCGGGGTGGGTCCGGCTGCGCACCCGCGGCGGAGACAAAGGGACCACAATCACCATCAGGCACGCCGAGCTGCTCACCCCCGAGGGAGAGCTCGACACCGAGACACTCCGTACCGCCAAGGCCACTAATGAATGGATCCTGGCCGGAGGTGAAGAAGCCGAATGGGAGCCCCGCTTCACCTTCCACGGCTTCCGGTACGCCGAAGTGACCGGCTACCCCGGGAACCTTTCGGCGGGTGACATCGCAGCTGTCGTCCTGCACACCGACATGGCCCGCACCGGGTGGTTCTCATCGTCCAACGAGCTGATCGACAGGATGCACGAAAACACTGTCTGGTCCATGCGGGACAACTTCGTCGGTGTCCCCACGGACTGCCCGCAGCGTGACGAGCGCCTGGGCTGGACCGGTGACCTGCACGCCTTCGGACCCACTGCGGTACTGCTGCACGATGTCCGCGGTGTCCTGGGATCGTGGCTGGAAGACCTTCGTGCCGAGCAGAACGAGAAAGGCTTCGTCCCGTGGGTTGTCCCCGACATCCTCTCCAACCCGTCCTCGCCCACCGCCTTATGGAGCGACGTGGCCGTCGCGCTTCCCTGGACCCTGTATCAGGAGTACGGCGACAGCGCTATCCTCGAAGACTCCTACGGGTCCATGACAGCATTTGTCCGGCAAGTCGAAGCCCTCCTGGACGACAGCGGACTGTGGAGCTCCGGATTCCAGTACGGCGACTGGCTTGATCCGGACGCACCGGACGACAACCCCGCTGGAGGGAAAACAGACCGGCATCTCGTGGCCTCAGCCTACTTCTGCAAAACCACCCGGCAGATGGCAGAAACGGCCAGGATCCTTGGCAAGGAACAGGACGCGGCACAGTTCGCAGCACTGCACAGCCGGGTCCGGGACGCGTTCCGGCGAGAGTACATCACCGAAGCCGGCAGGATCGTGAATGAGTCAGCTACCGCCTACGCCTTGGCCATCTGCTTCGGCATCCTGGACGAGGAACAGTTGCCTCACGCCGGCAAGCAACTGGCCCGACTGGTCGCCAAGTCCGGCTATACCATCTCGACAGGCTTCGCCGGGACCCCGCATGTAACGGATGCCCTGACCCTGACGGGGCACGTTGACGAAGCCTACAAACTGCTGACCCAAACCCGCTGCCCCTCCTTCCTCTACCCAGTGACCCAGGGCGCGACGACGATCTGGGAACGCTGGGACTCCGTCCGGCCCGACGGAACCGTTAACCCTTCGGGGATGACCTCGCTGAACCACTACGCTTTCGGGGCAGTCACCGCCTGGCTTTACCGGGTCGTGGCCGGCCTCCAATCCGCGGCGCCGGGCTGGCGGCACATCCGTATTGCACCCCGCCCCGGCGGTGGACTCACCCACGCCACAGCCCGCCATGAAACCGTCCTCGGACCGGCTGAAGTTTCATGGCGGATCTCCTCCGGATCCATCAGCCTGGACGTGCTCATTCCGGCCGGAGCCGAAGCCGAGATCGTCCTCCCCCTCGACCCGGCAGGCACGATTGTGACCGTCGGGCAGGGACGGCACCGCTGGGAATACCCGCTGCCCGTCTCCTACGGTTCGCAGCCCAATTTCACCATGGACACCCCTCTGGCAGACCTGTCCCAGGACATCAACACCTGGGATGCTCTGACACGCGTTTTCGCCGCCCACCTGCCCGGTGTCCCCATCGACGGCAACGGACCAGGCGCTGAAAGCATCTCGTTGACCGTCCTGCTGCAGTACGTTCCCGGCGCCTCTGATGAGTTCCGCCTCGATCTGGAAAGTGCCTTGACCCGCGCCCCAGCGGACGCCTGACCGCACCCCGATACCAACGCGGCCTGCTGCCATCACCAGACCGCCCGACTGAACTTTTGGAGAGCTCGATGAGCAAAAACATTTCCCATCTCACACTGGAGCAGAAGGCATCGCTGCTCTCCGGTGAAAACTTCTGGCAGACGAAAGAACTTCCGGAAGCCGGCATACCTGCCGCCGTACTGACAGACGGGCCTCATGGCATCCGCCGCCAGTTCGGCGGGGAAGACCACCTCGGACTGCACCACAGCGAACCGGCAACCTGCTTTCCACCTGCCGTGGCAGTCGGCTCCAGCTGGGACCCCACCATCGCGCACAGGCTCGGGGAAGGTGTCGGCAAGGAAGGCCGCAGCCTGGGGGTCTCCGTGGCTCTTGGCCCCGGAGTCAACATCAAACGGTCCCCGCTCTGCGGAAGGAACTTCGAGTACTACTCCGAGGATCCCCTCCTGTCCGGAATCCTCGGGGCAGCCCAGGTCACCGGGCTCCAGGCCGAAGGCGTCATGGCCTCCGTCAAACACTTCGCGGCCAACAACCAGGAGACCGAGCGCATGCGCGTCAGCGTCGAGGTGGACCAACGCACCCTGCGGGAAATCTACCTCCCGGCCTTCGAACGGATCGTCAAGGAAGCCCGGCCCGCGACAGTCATGTGCTCCTACAACAAGATCAACGGCATCTACGCCTCGGAAAACCGCGGGCTCCTCACTGAGCTGCTCCGCGATGAATGGGGCTTCGACGGCGCGGTCGTGTCCGACTGGGGCGCAGTATCGAACCGTGTTGCCGCGCTGAAGGCCGGCCTCGACCTTGAAATGCCCGGCAATGGGGGAACGACCGACCAGGAAGTGGTGGCTGCCGTCAAGGCCGGCACCCTGGACATAGCCGACGTCGACCGTGCCGTAGCACGTGTCCTGTCCCTGGCGATCGGGACCGTCCCGGACTCGGCCCCGATCGATTGGAAGGAAGGCCATACGCTGGCCCGGGAACTCGCTTCCGACTGCATCGTCCTGCTGAAAAACGATAACGCGGTGCTGCCCCTGACCCGTGGGCAGCGCATCGCCGTCATCGGCCCCTTCGCCTCCACACCCAGATACCAGGGCGGCGGAAGTTCCCACATTAATGCCACCTCAGAAGACTCAGCCCTCGACGCCCTCACCCAGCACGCTGCCCGGGTCGGGGCGACCGTGACATACTCGCTGGGCTTCACCGCCGACAACCAGGACCCCGAACACGCCAACCATCTCGGCGCTGCAGTCCAAGCCGCCACCGACTCCGATGTTGCCATCGTGTTCGCCGGCCTATCCGAGCAGGACGAATCCGAAGGTTTCGACCGGTCCCACCTGAACCTTCCCGAGCACCAAGTCAACACCATCAAGGCAGTAGCGAAGGCAGCGCCACGGACCGTTGTCGTTCTCTCCAACGGCGGAGTGGTCTCCCTGGAAGGGTGGCACGATGACGTCGACGCCATCGTCGAAGGATGGCTGCTCGGCCAGGGAGGCGGTTCAGCCACCGCCGATGTCCTCTTTGGCACCGTCAACCCGTCCGGGCACCTTGCCGAGACGATTCCACTGCGGCTCCAAGACAACCCCAGCTGGCTCAATTTCCCGGGCGAACAGCTTCGTGTGCGCTACGGCGAAGGCGTTTTCGTGGGGTACCGCTACTACGTCACGGCAGAAGTTCCGGTCCGTTACCACTTCGGACACGGGCTGAGCTATACAACGTTCCGCACCGAGAACCTGGACGTGCAAATCACAGGTCCGGCGTCCGCTACCGCCGCTGTGACTGTCACCAACACCGGGGAACGGGCCGGCAAACACGTCATACAGCTTTACATGGCCACGGCCGCAGGGCCGGTCAGGCGACCGGTCCGTGAACTCAAAGCGTTCTCCAAAGTGACCCTGGACCCAGGTGAGACCAAGACCGTGGACCTGCACCTGGACCACCGTTCCTTCGCCTACTACGACGCGGCGACGGAGAAATGGTTGGTAGCCGCCGGTGAGCACACCATTCAGGTCTGCTCGGACGCAGCGACCGTAGAGACAGCACAAACAATCACACTCGCCGGCGATCCGGTAGTCCAGGAACTCAGCATGGACTCCACGGTCGCTGACTGGTTCGCTCACCCCCTGGTCGGACCCGCTCTGAAGGACGGGATGGCGGCCTCCATGACCGAAGAGCAAGCCGCGTCAGCCGCAGCCAACCAGGACAGCATGCGAATGGTCGAATCAATGCCCATGAAACAGTTCATTGGCTTCCTCAATGGCATGTTCCCGCCCGAAGCCCTAGAACAACTGCTGGAACTCAGCCGCCAACCCGCACCGGCTCTCTAAGCCCCAAAAGCACAAGGACCACGTTGACTGCCGACATCAATGCCACCCCCGTGGAACTGCTGGCCAAAGCGAGCTGGATCACGGCCGCCGCCGGCCCTATCCCGCCAGCTGGTACGAGGCCGGCCTACGAATTCCGCACCACGTTCACGCTCGGTGAGGACATCGGGGGCGCACGTCTGGCAGCCACAGCACACGGAGTGTACGAGGCCTTCATCAACGGAACCCGCGTCGGCGACGAGGAACTTTCCCCCGGCCTGACCAGCTACGCAACAACCCTTTACGTGCAGCACCACGACGTCAGCGAGTTGCTCCGCAACGGAACCAATGAACTTCGCCTGGTCCTCAGCGATGGCTGGTTCCGTGGACGGTGCGGTCCGAGCCGCATCCCCGACGGATTTGGCACAAGCACGGCCATTTGTGCCCAACTCCTCATCCAAACACCAACGGAAGATCTGATCATTGCGACAGGGCCAGACTGGGAATACGGCACCGGCGCCATCACGGCAGCGGACCTTATGGACGGCCAAACCATCGACTTCACAAGGATCGACAACATTCGCTGGCAGCCGGCCAGTATCGCCGATGATCCAATGACACTTGATACATCCCGGCTGGCGTTCTCACCAGCCCCACCCGTGCGCCGCATCCGCGACTACCCGCCCCGGGCTGTCACCAAGCTACCGGGAGGCCGCCAAATCGTGGACTTCGGGCAAAACCTGAATGGGTGGGTCAGGTTGTCCGCCCTAGGTGCGGCAGGAACAAAAATAACCCTTACACACGGAGAAGCCCTCGACTCCCACGGCGACCTGACAACCGCACACCTTGCCTACACCCCCTACCCGGACCCGGAGCCCCTGCCCGTGGGGCAAATCGACACCGTCATCTCACGCGGCAGGCCCGGGGACGTGTTCGAACCCCGGCACACCACCCACGGATTCCGGTACGTGGCGGTAGATGGCCTCTCCGAAGACTTGAGCTCAAAGAACATCACTGCCGTCCTCGTGCACACCGATCTGGAACCCACCGGCACGTTCGAGTGCAGCGATCAGCGCCTCAACGAACTCCACCGCATAGCCGAAGCCAGCTGGCGCTCGAACGCCTGTGATGTGCCAACAGACTGCCCGCAACGCGAACGCTGGGGATACACCGGCGACTACCAGATCTTCGTCAGAAGCGCCGCCTTCCTTGATAACATCCTCGGATTCTCAAGGAAGTGGCTCCGGTCGCTGGCCGATGACCAGCTCGATAACGGCTGCATCACTAACGTCGCCCCCAACACCGGGGTTGTAAGCAACCCCGACATTCCGTTCTCCTTCGACGGGTCCGCCGGGTGGGGCGACGCCGCCACCATCGTGCCGTGGCAGCTGTACGTCACCTACGGCGATGCCCGCGTCCTTGAAGAGAACTTCGACATGATGACCGGATGGGTGGACTACATTTCAGAGATCGCCGCCGCAGGACGGCACCCCTCCCGGGAACAGGCCAGGCCGGACCCGGCAGCGCATGAACGGTTCCTGTGGGACAGCGGCTTCCACTGGGGTGAATGGGCGGAACCCGGAGGAGTCTTCGACTACGCCGCGGACAAAGGCGTCATCGCCACCGCCTACATGGCCCGGTCCGCCGACATCGTCTCTAAGGCCGCCGCAATACTGGGCCGAGATGACCTCGCCCACCGGTACAGGGAACTCCATTCAAATACGGTTGGCGCCTGGCGTACCGAGTACCTTACAGCTTCTGACGGTCACCTCAAGGTCGAATCCCAGGCCAACTACGTGCGAGGTCTCGCCTTTGGGCTAATCCCAGAAAATGCAAAAACCAAAGCTGTGGAACGCCTCGTTGCACTCATCCGGGAGAAAGACACCCATCTGTCGACGGGGTTTCTTTCCACACCCTTCCTCCTTCCAGCCCTGGCAGACCACGGCAGGACAGACATCGCCTATGAGCTCCTTTTCCAGGACACCTCTCCGAGCTGGATGACCATGCTCAACAGGGGCGCGACCACGATCTGGGAATCGTGGGAAGGAATAGCCGACGACGGTACACCTCACGAGTCGCTGAACCACTACTCCAAAGGCTCAGTCATCACCTTCCTGCACGAATACGTCGCCGGCATCCGCGCCGAAGAAGATCACCCCGGGTACGAGCAATTCAGCATCGAACCCCGCCCAGGGCACGGAATCGAATGGGCGCAAGCAAGTCTTCGGACCGTCCGAGGGCGCATCACCAGCAGCTGGCAGACCCACAACGCAGAGTTCAAGCTGGAGGTAGGAGTACCCGACGGGGCAAGCGCCCGCATCGTCATGCCCAGCGGAACAAAGTACACGGCGGGACCCGGAAGCCACACGTTCAAGGAATAGGCAGCTGCAGACACTCGCAAAGCCACGATCATCCCAGCCCTCTCCCCCGCCCGTCCCCTCCCGCCCACAGACTCCGGACATCTGGGCGCACATCACCAGTGGAAGCCTTGTATGCAACCCAACCCTTCCGGCCACAACGACAGCCGCTGTCCTCAGACAGCTGGTCAGCTCCGGCAACCACTGCTGAAGCCTCATGAGGGCTTCGTCGATGCCTGAAGCGGCCAGATTTCAAACTCCAGGGATGGTGGAACTCACGATCAGCTGCGGCACGGACACGGAGGAGGCACTAGTGACGGCCATTGAGGCGGTCCGTCCGGCGGCCGCAACATACGACATGGGAATTCTGGTGACGCGAATTGGAACAGGACACTTCATCGTCCGGGCCCATACGAGTGTCCCCGCTGGGCTCGTGCGGCGGCGCCTCTGACAGCTGCTCGGTTGATCTGCTGCCTCGTCGACCTTCAGCCCAGACCAGCTTGAAACCGTCATTATCGGCAAACTCCACACCGCAGGCTATCCCTCGCCCTCCCAAGTACTTAGACGGCCGGATCGGCCTCAACGGACAACGGGCTGGTCTACGGTTACGTCCGATGGTGTCCCACTTCCTTAGAACCGGAACACTCTTTGTAGGACCGCACCCCAGATACTCAAATCAGTATTCAATGCCGGCTGCACTGCCGCCCGTAAGGGGACTTCGGGTGCAGTAAATGGTTCTGGTGCAGATAGCAGTCCAAGTCAGGCCAAAAGTACGGCGGCACAGTTTCGAAGGGATCCAATCGGGAGATTTAGGAACATAATTGGGAGTGGCTGGGTGGCACATTCTCGGAGAGGAGTGGGTCATGATTCGCGCCCTGCTGTGCAGACTCAACATCGGACACCGTTGGCTGGCGGAAAGAACACCCGACGGCGGCTTCCGGCGGCGCTGTATCAGGTGCGGGAGGTACGACCGCCACAGCTCCCAGTGGTCCAGGCACCTGGAGTCGGGGGACCGACCAGGGAATCCATGGGGTCCAGCTCCATGATGAACAAGTACACTGCGGTACTGGCCATGGCCCTTGTGCTTTCCGGCTGTACTTTCGGCGCCCCCGACGAAACAACCACTGCTCCGGCCGTGAAGCTTGCCGCTGAGCTGGAGGCTTTTTCCGGCGACGCGTCCGCCCAAGGGGCCCCGGCAGTGGTCTTCCATGTGCGGAACGGCGACCAGGAAGACTTGGGGGCTACTGGGGTGAAAGACCTGGAGTCCGACACGAAGGCGCTCCCTACCCACAAAACGTGGATCATCGGGGCCGGGACGCCCATGGTTGCCGTGTCTGTAATGAAGCTGGTGGAGGCCGGCGCCATAAACCTGGATGATCCTGTCTCCATTCATTTGCCCGAGTTCACAGCCATCTTTCCCCTGTGGGGCAGGGTAACGATCAGAGACTTGTTAGGCAGCACGTCCGGCCTGCCCGACTACTTTCCACCGTTAATTGAATCCAGGAACCTGGACGAGCTTCAAACCCGCCTGTTGACCTTCGAGGAACGGCTTCGAATCGCCGCGGGGCTGGAACTACCACCGGGGCCGGTCACCTACTTAGCGTGGTCAGCCACGGATTGGGAGGTGCTGGGCTGGCTGCTAGAGCGCAAATACAATAGTGGCCTCGCCGAGATTCTCACCAAGGATGTGTTCGTGCCAGCAGGGATGAACGACACCCACATGGCAGCGGCAGGCCCACCGCCCGAGCCCATGCTGCACGGGTACGTACTGGAGAACGGTAACAGGCGGGACTTCACTCGGGTTGATGCCGTGGCCGGATCGGCCGATTCCGGGATCATTTCAACCGTCGAAGATATCAACAAATTCTTGGCGGCGCTCACCACGGGGCGGCTTATCCGGGAGGACACGTGGAAGGGCATGGTTGAGGCCGTGCCATTCTCTCTGGGCGGCATCCGCCCAAGCGACGGCGTCTGCCCGGGCCAACGCCACATCATTGTGTCCGGGGGCGGAGGACCCTACAGTGTCCAATCCATCTCATCGCTAGACGGGCAACAGCAGGTCACGGTGGCAACTGTACTTCCGCCCGGGGAGCTCAACGTCACCGAAACGCCTTCGCTCGTCCGTGAGATGGAGGACGCAGTCCTGCGGACAGCCAAGAGGATGTGCTAGCTAGACCATGACAACCTTTAGGGCCTACAAAAACGTGAGGGATGATCGGCCTGGAGCACCTGCTGGCTCTGCGCAGGTCTCGCCGTGCCTGCCCCATATAAGGAGCGCCTCGGAGTAGAGCATCTGAACTCCTGGAAGATCGATCCCGAGCGCAATAGTGGTGGTCGGTTTCAATGGGCGCGTTCTATCGGGGGCGACTCGGGATTTGAGAATGACACGTAAGCCGGTCCCCCAACGGCCGCGTAGCGCGCGCATAGGCGCCCGCGGCGTTTTAGAGCTCAGAGATTCCCGTAAGACCCGCCCGCGAAAATGCCCGGTGAAGGTGCCCTAAACGCTACACACTTTCCCGTCCCACTTCCTTGGAACTGGAACACCACGGCGGCATGGAACAACCCGGCCGCCGGTGCGATTCTCGTATACGGACTTCCTCGCTGCCGTTTCAACGCTGGACAGGTGTCCGTTAGGGATCCCTAACCGTACATAGTGAGCGCTCCGCCGCATCCTGCGCGTAGTGGGCGCCTCCGAAAGACGAGTACAGCCAAGTGTTGTCCGCGGGTGCGGCTGCATGCGAGCGTGAATGCACCAAAGCAAGGCCACATTTTGGATTGGGGGCAGCTCGTGGAAGAGCAGCACAGCGGGCAGCAAATGAGCAACTACACCCAGGGGCCGAAGGCGCCATGGCAGCCTCCGCTGCCGCCCTACCCGCCCGCACCTGTGGATGAGGCTCCGACGAGGCCGCGGACCCAGCGCAGGCCACGGCGGATCCTCGCGATAGTGCTGGCGAATCTCGCGTTGATCGCCCTGGGAACGACTGCTGGGACGGCTGTTGGTTACAACAACGGGTACGGCACCGCTTCCTCCGAGGCGTCGGCCAGGCCGATTCCGACCGTGACGGCCACCGAGACCGTCACCCAGACTAAGACCGTGCCCCAGACGCCCTACGCATGTACTCAGGCCCTCCAGTACGCCGACCAAATCATGGACTTGGCTGTCCAGACCATCAATGCGCTCTCCGATACCAGCAAAGCGCTGAGCGCAGGGGACACTGCAGGCATTGTGACGGCCACTGCCCGCATGCAGTCTCTCCAGACTAGGCTCAACGGGCTGGAGGGGCTCCGAACCAGCTATCTGGTAGCCAAGGCCCAGTGCCGCTGACGACGTGGTACCCGGTGAAGTGTCCCCCATCCCTGGCCCCTGGGCACTCTGTCTTGGTCACGCACCTTTCACGTTTGAGGAAGAAGGCACCCCGGGTCCACCCGACAGATCCACGTAGCGGGAGCCAGCAGCCTCCAGTAGTTGGGCTGTCTCAAACAGCAAAGCGGCCAGCATGCCATAACGGATGGTCATCTGGAACTGGCCCCGGACGTAGTTCGCGTGCCTTCAACTTCCTGAATCTCATTTGACGAAATTTGAGCCCAGAACTTTCCGTGAGCATGCCCACTGGCTAGCTGCCAAGCCGCCAGCCAAGGAAACACAACGTTGCTGTGCCAGCGCTCCAAGCGTTGGAGGATGTGTGTCGTGGGGGGTAGCCTCTCGCTGAGGGGGTTCCACGAACCGAGTCCTGCCTGTCCGGCGACCTCCTTCAACGTGTCCCGCCGCTTCGCTTTCACGGACGGTTGATTCATAGTTACGCGCAGGGCTGCAGCTTTACCGACCTCATCAACCCCTAAAAGAAGCCTTCGTTTAATACGCAGAGTGCCGTTGACCGGTTCCAGCAGCCATAAGGCAATGGCTGCAGAATCGAGAGCATTCCTCACCAATGCATAGGCGCCGAAAGGGCTGGCAGCCATATCGATCTTGTGCTCAGATTCCTGAACAATCATCTGCTTCAACGAGGCGATACACCCGATGGCCACAGATAGCTGGCCATGCGCATAACCGGAGACATCGTAATGCGGTGACCTGATGCCGTCGGCGAACAAGGCCGAACCTGGTCGTGGCTCCACAAATGGGTCAAGCGCCGCCTCAATTTCCGCAACCCGTTCAAACATCCGCATGATCCATTGGCTGTACTGGACCTCGTCCTCGTCACCCACCGGTAGCTTGATCACAGGCCGAATCTAGGCGCAGAGCGGAGAGCATTTGGCCCTCAAACAGGCCCAAGGCTCTATTTCCCGATCTGAAGGTCCAATCCGGAACGAAGTTCAGATTCTGTTCGAGTTCCGGCATCTCGATCGCCTACTTGTACCTTGTACGGCCCATCCTCAGCGATGATGTCCGGTACGACGTACATCATCTTGCAGGCTCGGTCGACAACAACCATGCTGTTCGTTAGCCGGGCGCTCGAGACCAACCCGGATTGTGACGCGACTGATGCTTCGCTGTCCGGGCCAAGGTCCTTAAACGAAGCTCCACCGCTGCCGTAGCACCAGTGCCCTGGTCCTTTCTCTGTATCACTCACACGCAGGATCCCGCCAAACGGAGCGTGAACGAGGACCTTGATGGTTGCCGACCGGTGAACCAGTCGGCCTCCACTCAAATCGCCTGGCGGAAGCCGGGGTTATCACCCACCACGCCACCGTCGTTGCCGGCGGCCATGACCACCCATCGGAGGATGGGGCATCGACCAACTGCACCCGGGCGCGATCCTCGACTCGATGGGCACCGCCGAAGTCGTCCTCGCGCAGTCCCCTACAGCAAATCTTCGCCGGTTCCCTGGCTGCGACGTGGCCCCTGGAATCCTGAGCCAGGGCACAACTCTCCTGACGGTCACCGAATTCGCCCGGAACGTGCAAAGGATCTCTCAGGACCCAGCCGTAGCGGCCGCTTTCGATGCCATCGTCGACGGAAACCAGGAAGCTGACGCCTTCCTGCACTCGGAGGCCTTCATCCCCGGCGGCCCCGGCGGGGTCCGTCCACGCTACGCCTCCGACGCACCTGCCGCCCCATTGTCCAGGGCCTCGGCCGTAGCCGGCGCCCTGGCACGGGCCGGTGCCGCGGCCATCGAATCGGTCGCCTCCAAAATGCCTGCCGGTGCGCCCATCTACGTCGCCGGCGGATGGGCACGCTCAAGAGGGTGGATCGACATCGAAAAGACCTTCATCAGCGCCGACGTACACATCATCCCCGAACCCGAAGTGACCGCCGTCGGAGCCGCCCTGCTTGCCGCCCAAGCCATCAAGTGGGACGTTCCCGCAGGAATGGCACTCTCATCCCCTGCCGGAATCCCCTAAAACTCCGGCCGCAGCAACTACAAAGGAAGAGGATGACCGACCACACCGCATCCCCGTTCTCCCTCAAGGTAACCGGCCATGAAGCCCACCAAATCCGCGCCGCCCTCACCAGCGCCGTTGACCAAACAGTAAGCGATGCCCTGCAGGCCGGGCGACAAGGCGGACTGATCACCCAACACAGCTAAACCGTTGCACTCAGTCAGAGCGTTCCCTACGGACAAATTCGCGAGAAAAGACAAACCGATCTGACGATGGCCTTGGCTGGGTACGGCGGCCAAGATGTCCTGGGATGACGTTGAATTCCTTTTGAAGCTTCACCCAGGTGAGTCGATCTACGCCACCGACAAACGTACCGGGCAGCAATGGCAGGGAACCATCGATGTCGTCGCTGCCGAGAACGGCCAGCTATGGATGTTCACCGAACTCGGCGAAAGGAAGCGTTTCGACCTCGACGCCCATACTTTCGCCCTTCCGAACCCGGAACACCAGCTACATGGCATCGATCCGAAGGGCGCCCAGTATCGCCGTAGTTATCCCTGATTTCGAATCACAAGGAGGGCTCGCCACACCTGGTCGCAAGTGCCCGCCTGTTTCATTCCTGGAAAGCGGACATGCCCCGAACGGGAACAGCTGCCATGAAATGATGGCGATCATTGCTGACGGCGCGGTGAGGGATCTGCGGGAGACACAGCGACATGGTTTTCTTCGGCTGTCACATAATCCGTAGAAAGGTAGGTTTGCGCTACCTTTCGTCAAAGAGCAGCCCGGCTGTCGAGCTGCGATGGAGTGAGGATGGTAAACCTTGCAGCCCGATGAAGACTTTGAGCGCTTTACCTACCCGCCGTTCGACCCGACCGCTGATCTCTCCCACATTGTCACCAACACCAAGGGCCGGCGCGCTTCTACAAGAAAAAGGAATGCCAATACGAAAGAGGTCCGGGCCTTCCTTGAGGCGGCCCTTGAGCTTACCTCGGAGTTGTTCGCCCCGAGCCCCGCAGCACGACAACTGAGGGATGAAGACGAAGACGGTCGACCGACCATGTCCTACCTGTCCCGGCGGAAGGTCGTCGACCGTGCGCAGAAGATGTTTCCGGAGCTCGTGCTTACCGAGAGCATTATGCGAAACAGATGGGATTTCCAGCCGGATTTCCTGGCGGATTTCATCTCCTATGCCCTCACTGAGCGGCATTGGAGTCTTCAAATCGCTCTTTCGGAAAGTTCTGCTGCGTTGTTGACGGGCGGCCGGGACTTCTCCGGTTCCGTGCATCGGGTGGCTTACGAGGATCTCAAGCTCGTTCTCGAGCTCCCTGCCTACCGGTTCCAACTCCTCGCGGTAGCCTCCGCCCAGGCCGATTCTGCCTCTGCAGCCGCTCTGTCGCGCATGTACGAGCATCTGTCGAAGACCTGGACCGACCTCTACGCCAAGGTATTCAACCACTATGGTCTCTCCTTCAGGCCGGGGATCACCCTGCAGGATTTCAACATCATTCTTCAATCCACCGCCGAAGGCCTGGGGATGCGTCTGCTCTCCGGGGTCAACGAGAAGATTCTCGACGACGAACGGAGAACCTCCCTGCTTGGAACGGCTGCCCTTGCGCTCTTCCTCGGGCTGGTCGATCTCGGTGACGGGCTGAGTCTTGAGCAGACCGTGGACACCCTTCTGGGATCCATCAGCAATGACGGTTCGTCGCCAGGAAGCCCAGCACCGTAGAGCGTTTGCACCACGGCACCGGGCTTCGCACGCAGCGTACTAGCGATAGACGATGTTGAAGATCGCGTATCCGCAGGTCCGCTTCACATATGACAGGTAAGCAGATGCTCCTCCCCCAACAGAAGCCGGCAATGGCCCTCGCCCGATGATCCAGGCGATGGCTCCCGGATTGGTAGCGATCGCCCAGGCCGCTCCGATGGGGACTCCGACGGAGGTGATGCAACCTGCAAATGCCACGGTCTTGTTCCAGGTCAGTCGCAGGTCCGCGGCCAAAGACGCTTTCGGGGTCACATTGGTAACGGCGGGAACCGCAGTGGTCCCCGGCGACGCTGAGGCTGCCGTGACCGAACCGAGGGAAATGGCAAGCACTGTCCCTGCCACCATGCACAGCCTGCCAATTTGTGTTTTCATAGCCAGCCTCCTGATTTGTGATGCCCGCCAACGGGGGGCTTCTGATGCCCTTGCGGTCCGGATTTTCCGTCCACGCAACCATGAAAACAGGAGACGAACTTTAGCTTCCAGATCCCTATTCGGCCGACTTATCTAGGTGCTCAAGGCGATGTCGGCCCAGCTGGGTCCCATTCCCTGGCGCTCCTTCCTCAAGAAAGCCCCTGCACCACAGTCCCGAGCGTGCGGGAGGAAAAGAACCTTCCTCCATCCGGGAGTCGCTGACGGCACGGTCCCTCGAAGACGACACAAGTGCGGCACACCTGTCCCAGTTCCTTGGAAGTGGGACGGTGGCAGTTTCGGTATCTCCCCCCGCTACCCGGGGGCTCAGCGTAGAGTCTGAGAATGAATCCTCTGGAGCAGCCTGTACTCGTTGCGCCTCCTTTCAGGCTCCGCCCATTTACGGCAGCCGATGTTCCTGTGGTTCAGGAAGCCTCGAGCGATCCACTAATTCCTGCCATCACGACGGTGCCCGCCAGCGGTTCACGCCAGGCAGCTCTGGCCTTCATCGAAAGACAGCACCAACGCTTAGTTGATGGCACCGGGTACTCCTTCGCTATTGCTGATTCCTCCTCTGATCAGGCGGTTGGTCAAATCGGGCTGTGGCTGAAGAACCTCAGCCAAGGCCGGGCGAGCATTGGCTATTGGGTGGCGGCAAGTCATCGGGCGAAGGGAGCTGCTTCCTCTGCTTTAGGTGCCCTCGCCGCCTGGGGTCTTGCGCACCCCGGGATTCATCGATTGGAACTCTACGTCGAGCCGTGGAATGAGGGCTCCTGGCGCGCAGCCGAGCGCAGCGGGTTCGTACGTGAAGGGACAATGAGGAGCTGGCTGGAGATTGGCGGCCAGCGCAAGGACATGTACATGTACTCGCGCCTTCCTGCTCGCTAGGAATCACGCTACGCAGACCTCGCTGCCCTGCCGCTGTTTCGGTGTTCCACTTCGTTGGAAGTGAGGCTCCTCCCCTGGCAGGAGCATGGCATTCGTGCCGCTGACATGAGCGCCGTGATCGACCACTTGGATTCAAACCCCGTGGAACCGCCCGCCAGATCGAAGCCACATCATCACTGCGGGCCACTCCCTCGGAGGTGCCGCCGCCTTGAAAACAGCACGTCTGGATGACCGGGTCGACGCAGCTGTTGGTATCGACGGAATGCCCAGAACCCCGGAGAACGCCGCACCTGTGACCAAACCAGCACTCGCCATAGTGGCCGGTGACGCGGATCCGAATCCTGAATACAACGCCGTACTTGACGCCTTGCTTGACGACGGCAACGGAGTCCGGGTCACTTTGGACGGGGTGACTCATTTTGGCATGATCGATGTCGCTCTCATGATCGGCCCGGTTCCCGGGAACACCGGCATGCGAGGCCCCTCGGGACCATCATCAGCAGCACAGGCAACCCTCCATCTAATCGACGCAGTGACCACCGGCAGATCCCTTACCCCCGCACTGGCTCAACTCGGCACGGTTTCTGCGCCCGAGAGTCAATGACCGTGCCACAGGATTCCCGCCATCTCATAGCCGGATTATCAGGTGGGGCTCCCTTTAAGGACGTGGCAGTCGTAGACTCCGTCCCACGGCGCGCTGCCGCGTCACCACTCTTTATTTGGGGGTCTATTGTGGGTGCTACAAGTGTGTTTCAAGCCGTCGGTCAACGGCAGGGGCGGCGGGTGGCGGGTTTGGCGGCCGTCGGTTTGGTGCTGGCGTTGTTGCTGGGAACCGGGGGGTCGCCTGCCGCGGCCAGCGCGAACCGGGATCTGGCTCCGTCAACTTCCGCGTCGGGCGTCGTCAAGAACGACTTTAATGGGGACCGCAAGGCTGACATTCTGGCCCGTGATGGCGCCGGCGACCTGTGGCTTTACCCCGGAAACGGCTCAGGTGGTTGGCTTCCCCAGATTAAGGTAGGAAACGGCTGGAATATCATGACGGCCATCATTGCCCCCGGGGATTTTAATGGTGACGGTCATGCGGACATCCTGGCCCGTGATTATCCCTTGGGTGATTTGTGGCTGTACCCCGGAAACGGCTCGGCGGGCTGGATGCCACGTGTGCAGGTATCCGCCGGCTGGAATAACCAGACTAATATCCTAGGGATCGGCGACTTCCAAGGCGACGGATTCGTCGACGTAGCCGTCTCCAACCGTGGCGGGATGTGGATAGAACGCGGTGATGGAAAGGGCGGTTGGCTGAACTCAGCGTGGGCGGGATATGGCTGGTTCTTCGGGTCGGAGGCCATCGGTGTCGGTGATTTCAATAGTGATGGCACAGCTGATGTCGTGGGCCGCGACAATTCCGGTGTCCTGTGGCTCTACCCCGGCAACGGAACCGGCGGCTGGTTGCCACAGAGCGTGACCGGCGCCGGCTGGAACGCCATGAACTCCCTTGTTGGACCCGGCGACTTCAATGGGGACGGAAAAAACGACATCATAGCCCGGGACTCCATCGGCGACTTATACCTTTACGAGGGCAGCGGTGGATCCGCATGGCCCACATCGAGGAAAGTGGGCAGCGGCTGGAACATCATGACGGAGATCCTTTAACCGTCCTGGCCGGACCGATGGCAGCCAACCCCGAATGTGGCCCCACCGGGCTAATCCCTGTAAAGAAATCTGCGCCCGCCTCTTGACGTGCCATGCCCGATTTACTCAGAAGCGGGACGCGCCCCTGTGGACTAGATCATTACGCGACAGCGACTTGCTGTGCCGCCAGCAGTCGGCAGCGGGCCTCGCGTAACAATTCCGTCCCGGATGTTGTCCCAAAAATCTGCCGTGGACAGCAGTCACAAAGACAACTTCCGGGACAGATAGCTCTGTGGGCCTCAAGAGTCCATACCTAAGTATCGGTAGACGGTCGCGCGGCTGGATCCGATGATCTTTCCGATGTCCGTCGGCTTAAGGCCGCGAGCTTTCAGTTCATGCGCCCTCTTGACCTTCTCGTGGTCTGTCGTGATCTCCCGGCGTCCCGCTTTCCTTCCGTTAGCAGCTGCGGCCGCCATGCCGGCCTTGGTGCGCTCGGAAAGCTGGTCTCTTTCAAGCTGGGCGAAAGCCGAAATGATAGTGACCATAGCCTGGGCCATCGCTCCCCCGACCTCGCTGGCCGGGTCAGTGGCGATGCCATCCCTTAACGAACGGAACTTGATGCCTCGCACCTTGAAATGATCCAAGAGCTCGAGGAGATGGCGCGTGTTCCGTCCCAACCGGTCCAGCTTCCACACCACGACCTCATCCCCTGCGCCGAGACGGTCCAGCATTCGGTCCAGGCCCGGACGACTTACCCGGGTCCCGCTGACTCCTTGGTCTTTATAGATCCGCTCGCACCCGGCTGCTTCCAGTTCCCGGATCTGCAAATCGGTATTTTGGTCAGCCACGCTGACTCGGGCATATCCAAGGCGTGCCATCACTTCTCCTGGTCTTATCAAAGGGCAAATACGGGCGATGTTGAGAATAACCTGGTGAGACACATTGTTGGGACAACCGAGGTGCCGGAAATCCGCGAGCCCGAATCCTCAACCCAGGCCTGGCCCCGCGGTTCTTATTAAAGGATCCATTGATGAGATTCGCCATAATGTGATGGCAGCTCGGCCCGACCTCGGTAAAGAAGTGACCGAGCCAATCTGGCACTCGAACAAGGGCAGAGGACAGTGCACTCCACGTTCCTCGCGACTACAGCAGATACGATCCGCATCCGCGCGGCGCATGGTCCCGGACTGACCGCGGAACTCCCCTAGGCTATCGGCATGACGAAACTGCGCGTGGGTGGGGCATCAGTAGGTTTCGACGAGGCGAAAACTTGGGCGTACGACTACTTAGCGAACGACAAGATACTGTCGGCTTATCCAGCGTATGACGGATACCCGGGATCGCCCACGCCCACTCTTGGGCCGCAGGACCTGCTCGCGCCAGCATTGCTCAACGTCAGCCAGAACCCGGTCCCGGCTTACTACGGGCTTGAAGCCCTGATGGGGCCCCTCAACGATCGACTCGAGGCCCTCCCGGCAGAAGCCGACCTTGCCACGGCAGATTCCGAGACCATCAGTCGTCTCGTGAACCTCCTTGGCGTATTGGAAGAACAGCCGACAAAGTACGTGAAGCTCGTTACCCTATCCAAGGTCCTGCACCGCAAACGGCCCAAGCTGATCCCGCTTTTCGATGCTCATATCTACTGGTGCTACACGCTGCGGCCGGAAGCACCGTTACCGGAACAGCGCGGTAGAAGCCGTGCCGAGTACCGGTCCGCGTGGCTAACGGCGGTGCAAAAGGACCTTCACCGTCAGCTGGAGCAATGGAATGAGATCGCAGGCATCGCGCCCGGCCCTCAAATCACGCCCTTGCGGGCCTTGGACATCATCGGCTGGGAACTTGGCAAGCGCAGAATGTGAGTTGCTCCAGGACAGCTTCGGTTCCGGTCCCAAATCCGTGGTCTAGCGGTTGTCAGTCAGATAAACCATCGTGGAAATATGACCGATTCAACGCCTGGCCCCAAAGCAGATCTACGAGCTGGCGGGCATGCTCGTGGCCCCAAAGCCTGGGGCGACATCTACATTTGAGGAGTATGTAGCCGCCCGCGCCACGTTCATGGAGATTAGCCGAGATGCCTGGTGGAACCCCTGGGTCTACCAGGACCGGGCCCTGGTGGAACGCTCCGCGCTGGCGGTCATTGAGCAGTGGCAACGAGCAGAGCCAGGTTTCCGACAGCGGACAGATCGGGAACTGGAGGAGATGCTGGACGATGCTGGCCGCCGCGGCGAGGAGGAGTACGCGGTCGCTGCTGCCCGCCAGGAGCAGGACAAGAAGCGGTACGACCCGGAGCGTGAACAGGCTCGTCTCTTAGTTCTTGAACAGGAGTCCATACTGAGTCGCCAGCACGAGGAAATAGCGGATCTTCAGACCGGGCGTTACCCCGCGATGAACGAGGACCGGCGAACCACGAAGATCGCAGAGATCGAGCAAGCAGCCAACGACCGGGAGAGACATATCGCAGCCCTGGCCTCTATCGTTGGGAGCCGCGAGGACGTCGTCGACAAGTATGGGCGCTTGCCACGGGAGCGACGGGAGGCGAACCTTCTCCGCTACCGGCTACGCCGCGAACACAAGGTACGCGAGCTGCGCGCACGAATCCCCGAGCTGAAGGCCGATGCAGCGAAATCTGATGACAGAACTGAACGCACCAGGCTCCGAAGCGAATACAAACCGCCGAATCGGACCTCAAAACGCTCCTCGACGTACTTCCCATGGCCAGGGAGGACATATGCTCCGAATGTCCACGACCAGCATCGAGCCACGGCTGGGTCTCACCACCCTACGAAGGTCCCTGCCCGGCCTGGCCCGACTGGGCCGAGAGGTTGAGGCGCGCTCGTGAGCTTCTTCTCGCTTCAACCGAACGTACAAAGGACGGCGGAACCGGATCAGCCCAAACCGCAGCCAATCGCCGCCCTGCCCTCGGGGCTTCCCATCGCCGAAGTAATTGCCAAACTCAGCGAACTGGAACACAAACACCCGGACGCCACCGTCAAACGAGGGCGCGCAAACAGGTGGGAGATTTGGCCCGCGGACAGCTGACCGTCTGATGCAGCTGTACCCGGCCCTATCCCACGGGTTGTCCTAAGTCTGACATCGTCAAACATGTACCGACAGCGCCAACGCCCGTAGGCGCAGTGACGCCTAAAGGGGTGCAAACCCAGCGACGCATGCACTGTGCCACAAAACTCTTTGACGGGGCGGTAGTGTGGGGGTGTCCCGCCTGGTTGCCCCCAAGTCCCAGGCGGGACCACCTGTTTCCGAAAGGAGAAGCTGCAGTGGGATTACGGAAATTCCTGAACAGGCGAAGCCTGCCGGCCGACGTGGAGCATGCGAATGCGGGGATGGTAGCCGCGCCCATGGACCGTGCGCCCGCGACGTCTGAGCATTTAGTAGACCTAGACGACGCACGCGCCGAGTTGCTGAAACTCGCCGCCGAAGTAGGGGTAAAAGGCCTCAGCGCCTGCCCTCGGGATGGGAGCCGTTGGCAAGATGATCCCAAAACCATACGGGCCATCACCGCGCTCATCAAAGAGACTCACTTCAAGGAGGATGAAGGCTTGGCCCGGTAGGGCCGGACACTAGGAAGCCAAAGTTTCTTCCCGATCCGGGCCAGCAGCTCAGTGCCCTGCCGCAATCATCCAAGCCGAAAGGTAGGCAGAATGGTTAGAAAGCAGTTCGACGTCGAAGTTCCCGATGGGCAACACCTCGGGCTCTCCCGTGGCACTGACGGGGCATATCGCGCACATCTCTTTGACGATGAAACGAATGACCTCCCCGGCCACGCTGAATTATTCGAAACCAGCGAGCACGACATCGATGAGCCAAATGTTCAGTACGTGTATGTTTCGGAACCGCGCGCTGGCGAGGGCCGGGAGCTTACAGACGAAGAACTGGCCGAGTTGCTACGGGCAGTTGTCGGTTTGGGAATCATCGTGTCGGCTTTTGCGTCCAGGGCCGCCCCGCACGTACAGAAGTGGTGGCAGGATGCAGCAATTCCAGCCCTTAAGTCAGCTAGAAGCAATACTGTTCGTACCGTCAGTGCGACCTGGAAAAGCGTTGCTGCGCTATGGCAGGCCCCGGGCGTTGCTCCCCACGTGTCTGCCACCGACACTGCGTCTCGGGAAACTCAGTCGACAGAACTGGAAGTAGCTTTCAAAGAGTACACATCTTCCATGGGCAGCACTGAGGCAAGGGAACGCTTCGTGGCTGCTCTCATTGCACGAGCATTTAGCGAAGAGCAACTGAGACTTCTGCGGGATGCCCACATCGAAGATGATGGTGATTCGGGCGATCTGCGGACGGCAATGGAGTCGCTTACGGCGCAACAGGTGGGTAAAACAATCACTCTAATGCTTGAGAAAGACCCATCCCTCCTCAATCAAGCCTCACTCACCGAGTTAGGGACGATTCTCGGAGGAGGCCAAGCCCAACGTTCCATACCTCTGGTACTAGGCCTGCCACCCCTCAAGGACCAGTAACAGTCCTCTTAGTCATAACGGCGGGCGGGCTTCACCGCTATCTTGTCGGAGGCTTCCCCTAAGCTCCCTCATATGCAGGAAGCAGACAACACACAGATAGCGGCCCTTAGTGCCGAGGCACGAGCCCTTGAAGTTTCACTCCTAGCCCGGGCAAAGACATGGGCCAAAGGCCAGGCCGCATTTGCACGAACGTTCCTTCTCCAAGAGGCTCGCCTCACGGTAGTTAGCCAAGCCGACGTGACAGAGACAATTACGGAAGAAGTCACCGCGCTAAAGAAGGAAGTCCTCGCAATCGGCGATGAGGTCGCGACCATGTTCGACCGCTGGAGTGAAACTGCCAATTTGGAGGATGCCAAGGCCCTGGCACAAGATCCCCGAAAGACGTACCTTGCCCTAACTCAGCAGGCCCATGCCGACTTCGCCAAAGCCTTCATACAACGCGGGTACAACCCTGGTACAGAGTCTTCTTCCTACCCTGGGACAGCGAACTCTGATTGGTTCTTCTACATACCCGAAACCGGGACAGCCCGTAATCCAACCATGAAGTACGACCAAGGCTCCCATGAGGGTATTACGGAACTATGGCATTCTTGGCGCGAGACAGCACGCAAGATCGAGACCACCAAGGAACAGATTCAGCGCAATCGCGCTGCAACCCTCTGGGATCTCGAATAATTAGTGTCTGCGTGGCAGACCGGGTGGCATAAGACTGAGGGGAATCGACCGAATGGTGCATATGTCAGACCAGGGGTACCTTTTAGATCTCTTACGGCGAAGCCTTGACGCGGCTGAGCAGCCGGAGACGTTAGTCAGCACGTTGGTTCGGCAGGCCACTCGAATAGCGTCGTTGAGGCACGACTATGCCGCCGTTTTCGCCTTCCAACTTGAGACCGCCGATGCTTCCTCCGGAGTGAAAAACACTAGGGACACTCGTGTGGTTGACAAGCTTCGAACCTTGCTGGGACGCGAGGAAGCCAACCGAACTATGGGCGAGCGAGTTGAGCGCTACCTCCACAACAGGACCATGACAGGAAAGAAAGATGACATCTATGGCGGCTCTATCGATGGTGTGGAGCAGCATCTCCAAAAGCTGAGGACAGCAGCAGGTGACCCCTCAGCTGCGCAGTACATGACCCAAATCGATGCTTACTTTTACATCGAGAAACTCGACAAAGTTGGTGCGCAGCTACTCCCCCAGATCACCTCCTTCGAAAATATCCTCAATCGAGTCCGCCAAGGCGTACACGACTATCTGGTCGAAGCTGAATCGGAACTCCTAACAGGTCAAACCGAGTCCTCACTGTTCACCCGGGGCGAGGCATACGTGGTCGAACGCCTGCAGGCTGTTTCAGCAGAGTCACTGGAAAAGTACCGCGCTGCCGAGCAACGGATCGCTGAAGGCTCACCTGAGAGTTACGCTCAGGCCCTCACCAGCTGCCGAAGGATGATCAAGTCACTGGCCGACTCCCTGTACCCGCCGACGGATGTGGCCATCAAGGGAAGCGACGGCAAAGAACGCGTCCTTGGAGATGACCAGTTCCTGAACCGACTGATGCAATTTGCCATCGACAGGCTGGGGAAAAGTACGCATGTGAAGCTAGTTGAGGAGAATATCCACAGCTTGGGGAACCGCTTGAACAAGCTCAATTCCCTCGCCAGCAAGGGTGTTCACCAGGAGGTCTCACTAATCGAAGCCGAGTCCTGCCTGATGTGGGCTTTTTTTCTAACGGCCGACTTCCTAAGGATCGAGGACGGTACCTCGAGCCTTCTGAATGAGGATAAGGCTCCCACGGGCTCTTAGCCTGCAGAGAACGCTTGAATGAGGTAACACGGTCCCCTAAGCACGACGTCCTGTGCCCGGGAGTCCCCCACTGATGGTCCTAATGCTGGAGGAATCCCCAGATTCAGCCACACGGTACACGGACGGCCTTGCTTCGTAGCGCAGCCGTTCCACTTCGAACCGCTCCCCGTCTGTTGGAACCCGGACCTGCCGGCCTGAATTGGTGCACGCCTCTGTCTGCCCCGGCAATTGGTGGGAGTAGATACGGCCAGTGAGAACATTCAACCGCGTGGTGGCAGAGCATTCGGCACACACAACTGCAACAGAGTTAGGATTGCGCACTGCCAGTACCTCATTTCTAGCGGTTTAAAAGGCTTGTGACGAGAGACTATAGCGCGGCCATCCTCGCATGCAGGGTCATGGCTAAGCCTGAATCTCGTGTCAAAAGTGTCACACTCGTTCGATCCCATGGCCACGTTCTAAGGGCCAACTTTCTGGCAGCGTGTCCCACTTCCTTGGACGTGGGACATCCAGTTCGGGGCACTCCTCCCACTATCGGCGTGACTGAGCACCTTCCGCCCTAATGGACTTCGGGCGGAAGGTGCCCATTCAGAGCGCTTACGCCGCCCCGCGCCTGCCTCGCAAAATGCGGCGGACAGCTTCCTCTGCGGTCATTGCTGTGAAGTCCCTGTCCACCTCGCTTCGGAATTCCTCCACGAGGTTTCGGTTCGGAAGATATGTGACCGCCTGGGAGCCATTGAGTTTCTTAACTTCCGGGTTCTGTTCCTTGAGAAGCCGTTTCGACGGGATGAGCTTCACGTCGCCGTTGAGGACCGTTTGCTCTTCCTGAAGCGTTTCGGTGGCCTTCCGGTTGTAGAACGAACGGCTGGCCATGAGCAGATTTCCACGGGTCCACTCGACCGGAATCAACAGCAGCTGTTTGCCATCAACGTAAGGCAGGAGGACGCCCTGCTCGACCCAATCGAGTGCTTTTGTGTCCCAGATGCGTACTGTCTTCTCGACCGCGCCCACTGCCAGAGAGGGGTAGGTTTGCATCATTTCTTGGGTGAACTCCGCCAGCACTCCGAAGGTGACGCGGGTCGTCATGTCCGAAGTGAGATCCTTGCCGACTCCGGAAACGAACAGAGCGAGATCTTCCAACCTGGTCAGAGCAGCGCTGCGGCAGACAGGACTCTGCAATTCCTTCCAGAGGAGCAGGCCCATTTCAGGCCCAAATCCTTTGCCGCGGCTACCTTCTGCTGTTAGCCCCAGGCGAGTCTCATTGGGTTCGTGAAGATCCTGCAGGAGTTGGAGTCCCCTGCCAAGCTCGGATGACACTGAGCTGTCCCGGCAGCGGAGCACTTCGACGAAGAAGGACCGCAGGCATTCTTGGGCCTTCGTAGCCCGAGGGTGAGTGCTGTTTCGTATAGCACTTGGGTCCAAGACGAGGGGATTGTCCGTATCGACACACACGTCGAGAAACGGAAGTTGATGGGTGGGAAGGCCAAAGGCCGTAGACACAGGAATCAAGGGGTTACCTCAACTCTTTCCGGGGTGCTAAGCCCCAAGGATCGGTGCCAGGGGCGGGCGCCCGAGGCATGGTTTTGGACACAAATGTGCGCCAGAAGCCCAGATCCGATGTAGAGTTGATGCATATTCGCCCGTCAAAACGAATACATCAGCCCCGCTCGGACTACTCTTTTCGCCAAAAAAGAGCTGTTCTTCAGAGCGGGGTTTTTTTGTTGCCCTACTCCTACCTCTAGTTTACAGCATGGGACGCACCCTCCTGCGGACAGAGTCTCTCAAATGGCCCTATTTCGTCCTATAACGGCCTATTTCGTCCTGTGGGCAAAAACTATGCACCCTCGTGCACGCGGTGGCTCAGAGGGGCCTCTCAGGGCCGCAGAGAGGCCTCGTAGCCCCTTGACAAAAATATTTTGAATGTGTTGCGTTTACGCAACATATAGAGTTACATCCCTGTGATTTCGGGCTTTTTGGGACACCTCAATGGCCGTTCGCGCCTCGCTGAAGGCCCTGACGGACCACATCTTGCCGTGAGGTCGAGAGCTGAGCTCCATCGCAGCCTAAGGCCCGAGGACGGCCCCTTGCCCTGTGGATAACTTTGACCAGAAAAATTTTCTGTGAACCACGATTTGTGCCCGTTAGTGAGGAAATTCGAATCTTAGAGCAGCGCGCATGCTGGGTTGCGGCGCTGACCTGAGCGCTCGGTGTGCCTCGCCGCAGCAGTCTGCGATTACGCGATCGGCTCTCCGCGCTGGATGGCCCTGTAGACCGTCGAACGCGCGACTTTGAATATCTCGGCGATCTCGGTTGTCGTGTGCTCTCCGGCCCGATGGAGGGTGACCAAGTGAGCCTCTTGGGATTTCGAGAGCTTGGGCTTCTTGCCGCGGAGCTTACCTTTTGCCTTCGCGACGGCCATGCCCTCGCGCGTTCGGGCACGAATGAGGTCTGCTTCGAATTCAGCTACCATGCCCAGGACGTTAAACAGGAGCTTGCCCACTGGGTCATGCGGGTCATAGACGCTCCCGCCGATGTTCAGAGCTACTCCCTTGCGAGTGAGCTCGTCAGCGATGTCTCTAGCGTCTGGCAGAGAGGGCCCGTCTGACGCCGAACTGCTCGTTTGGGCCGCCGAGCGATGCGGTGGCGTTGAGACTTACCCACTAATACGGCAGAGCTACATTGATGATTTCGGGGGTGTGAAGCAACTCGAGGGTTTCCTGAAGGCCGTCTTCGAACCGATCAGCGCGGAGCGGGCTCTGGTCTCAGTCTTCGACGGCGACGAAGCGGGCCACAGAAGCCGACAAAATCTGCAGCAGTATTTCGGCCAGAAGAACATCCAATTCCAACCAAACATCCACTACGTCTCGATCAGAACCGGCTATGCAGTGGAAGGCCTATTCCCTGATGCCTGGCTAGCCGAGGCATACGAGCAACATCCCGGCTGGTTCGACTCCTTCTCCGTTGATGCCGTCGGCGCCGTCGAACCCTTCGTGGTGAAGGACCGAAACAAATCGAATTTACAAAACCTCATGCGAAAGCAAGCCGACGAGGCGGCCAACTTGGAGTGGGCTGACAGGTGGTTGCCAGTGCTGAATGCAATTGAAACTGCACTTACGAAGCAACTGGACAAGTTAAACCAGGGCCTACCTTCGGCTGCCTAATCCCCGAGAGTAACCAGGTCGGCTTCGGCGACCGGCTTTGAATAGCCGAGCTGGGACCAAGGACGGCATGGCCTCTCGGGTTAGGTCCGGAGTGCTCTTGACGCTGTGCCACCGCGCTGAGCTCGTGGGAGCGTTTCTGCAGCAGAAGGGCCCAGGGGCAAAAGGACACTGGATTCGGATCCAGGCGTCAACGACTAAAGTCTCGGGCTTAGGCAGTTGTAACCGTTGATCGAGGCACACCGTAGGCTGAGTCGGTGGGAACATCTGAAGTCTTGGCTCTTATTGCACTATCAATTTCGGCTGTGGCGGTGGGGATAAGTATTTGGCAAGCCCTTGTCGCTCGTAAGGCGACTAAGCATGCAGCAGACAGTGCTGCTGCCGCGCAGGTCTCCGCAGCGGCAGCACTCGAAGCAAATCGACTTTCGTCAATCAGCATCGAGAACGCGAAGAATCAAGACCTACGGGAATCGGCGAGGGCTTCCAGGGAGCTCACGGGCTGGGCCGTAGAGCGGTCCGCCCTGCACACAGACTATAAAATCACCAACTTGCGGCACGAGTTCGCGGTCCTGCATTCGGTGGAAGGACCGACCAATCCCCAGCTTTTCGATGCACCAGTGATTATGAACCGACTCGACTCAACTGAGTTTTACATTGAGGAAAGCGATGCGGCGACCGATCGGTTCATAGTGGTCGTGTGGACTGATCGGAGCAACTCGTGGTCACGGCAGACCGTTCCCCTCCCCTGACCCTGTTAGCAACGACCAGCTGTATAGGCGACTCCGAGTAGGCCACAGGTCTTCCTTAATGCTGTTTCGGCTGGCACGCTTTCCGATGACGACGCAGTGCTGACGGGGTGAAGTTGAAAACCGTCGTTTTTGAGTGTGGCAGATAGCGATCCTCATCGGGCATCGCGCTGTCAGTATTCTCGGCATAAACAATTGAGGAGACCCGCTAGGCGCAGATCTCCTCAACCGTGCTTGTTTACTGCTAACGCAGAACTTCCAGCTGGCCTGCGCGGGCCAACTTTTCACACTTATTCATGATCCAACCCCACTGATCGTTGCCACCCTTGCTGCGAGCTTCGAGGCCTATCCTGGCACCGGTGTAATTGTTGGCCATGTCCATCCTGAGTTCTGCTTCAGGTTGGCGTTTTGCCGAGGTTTCGTGGGTTGAGAGGATCTGCCACGCGGTGTCAAAACCTACGCGGTTGGACAGGGCTGCAGACCAGCTGCAGTGACGGAAAGCATCAGAACGCGTGTTGTGGTTGCTCTCTTGAGCTATAGGGAACTTCCACTCTGTGATGGATTCTGCCCACTTCTTCGCATCGTTCGCGTAGACGCACGCCTTTGCATTGAAGGAGCAATTGAGCACCTCCTCCGAATTGAGCCCGGAGGAACTGCCGCTTGCCTGTGAGGGCACCGCTGTTCCTAGACTGACTACGGCCATCAGTCCGGCAGCGGCCAAGACGGCAGCTGCTTTGCGGACACGTCCTGAGAAGCGCGATGGAAGCCCGCTGACTTGGCGTGGAGTCAAAATTGGCGTACCGACTCCACCCGACGAGACGGTTTCCATGACTTGTCTTACAGGCGGCTTGGGTTTCATGAGCACGGTCTCTCCTTTTCATGTGGCGGCGCCTCTCGACACCTCTAGCCGCGACTACCACCTCCATAAGGCGCAGTAACTACATCTCATTACTGCACCTCCAAGTTTCCGGCATCTTCGGCCTTAGCCTTGGAGCAGAGACAGTTCGGAGACAGGAACCACATGACAGAAACGGGGCCAGGACCGCTAGCTACGTCGCTTAAAGAACTTGGCCAAGCTATGCGCAGAATGCGGGAAAGCCGTGGGCTTAGCCTCCGAGACGTGGAACTACTGCAAAAGCAATTACCTCAGACGTACGGCTTAGAACTTGAGTTTGTGTCCAGACCGTCCCTTTCAAGGTATGAGAACGGACAGAGAAGGCCGTCTCGAGCTGCCGCCAACATGCTTGATCAGGTCTACGAATGTCAGTCCTGGATCTCGCTGTCGGTTGTTGGCCTGTCGAAGCACGCATGGTCACCTTGGGATGATGACTGGCCATCCGAAGAGCATTGCTATTCGTGGCCCTTGGACTACAGCGGACCGGTATGGATAAGGCTAAAACCGACGCCTCAAGAAGAGGAGGGTGTGCACCACGTACGCCTGAAGTGGGGGCCGTGGAGGTGGCAACGCGACCTCATCCTGCCAGCAACAGGACTCTACTTGATGACAGACAAAGGAGGCGGCGAAGTACCAATAAGGGTCCAGGCAACGCCACACGTATATTGCCAATTTGGTTTACGTCTACGGGCAGGTGACGGAACCTTCCTGGACATCAATCACGAATGGCACTGAACCAAGGTCGTGAGCCTTGAGCTTGCGCGGTTGAGGATCCTCTAACGGGCGATTTGAGCCTCATTGGGGGAAGTGCTGGTTGGCCCTGCGAATCCAGCAACGTTTAAGTAGACGGCGGCTCAGGATAGAAGAATGGTGCGGATGGCTCCATGCAACTCAGCCATCTCATCAATGACCGTGGTGGCATCTTGTAGCAGCATCGCGGGCGTCAGCGCGCTGAACCCAACAACTGCCATGCCGGCTGATAGAGCGGCGGCGGCACTAGCCGGACTTGCCGGGTTGATGAACGTCGCTGCGAGCAGCAATAGGCTGCTGGCGGCAAGGACTGACCATACGAGTATTCAAAGTTCCCCCAAAGGTTTGGAATGCCCGTGGGGATCACGTCGCCCCCACGACGAGGTCAGCCTCACAGAAGCTCCCGATGTTTGCAAGTCACACAGGTCCGGTCGGATCCGACATCCCCATCCCCGTTCAGTCCCTTGGCAACTCGCTAGAGCCCCTCAAATTCAACGCATAATGCAGACGGAGGACTATCTTGAGCGACTCTATGTGTTGACGCACGCTCAGGGATCCCCTTCCGTACGTCATTCACCCTCGAAGCCCCAACTCCTCCCCAGTTATGGAGTCCTTCCTAGCGGGATGGCCTAGCAAGGCCTCGTCTCCCATGGGAGCCTCATTATTGGCTTACTCGCCAACGCTCCGCCACTACTCACCGAGATTCGGCCGACCCCAAGGGCTGTGGCCTTTTCAAGTCATCGATCGCTCTTCCACAAATCCTCTCAGACAGTGATCCCAAGGAAGATATCTAACTAATATCAATCAGCTAGTGTTCTTGAAGCTTATTCGTAGCTCTCCCTGACCTGTTCCAGCCCAATCCGGAGTGCCCGCAAAGCCATGGGATGTTTCTTTCGTCCCTCCAGGGTGGCCACTTCAGACAGCAGCTCGACTAGATCCAGGTCGTTGTCAAACCGGAGCAGCATAGTCTTTGGACGCTCCTTGTCCCTGAGGTCGCTAAGTTCCGGCGTAAATCTAGGCCTGACAGGTGAGGTTCGTTCATCTCTAGCAACCGGCGCTATCAATTGAGGTTCGGCAGCATTGCCAAAGGCCTCGATGGCCTCATCCCGAGCCCTCTCGGATGCTGAGCGTTTCTTGAGTGCCATTAGCCGATCAACTCCTCCACCAGACCACGAATCTCTCGCGCCGCCTTAGGATTTTTCCATTCGACAACACCAAGGCCCTCCCCCACTACGTCTCGATAAGCCTTGCGTTCGTACAGGACGGTTTGCAGAGGTTCGATGCTCGGATAGTCAGCGAGATACTCTCTGGCGTCTGCACTTTCCGATTCGAAAGCGTTGGTCGACACCCGGGTTAAAGCGCCACGGACCCGCAGCGTTGGGTTGAAATCACGTGCAGTCTCGATGAGCTGATCGACGGTGACCAGAGTGTCCAGGTCAAACTGACTAGATTGAGTCAGGATTAGGAGTTGATGCGCGGCCGTCATAGCCGTGCGCATTTCCTTGCTGTCCTTGCCTGCCACGTCGACGAGGACGATGTCGTAACTCTTATCGAGCTCACGCAGAGTCTCGTGCAAGCTACCCAACTTTTCAACGACAAAGATGCGCGGTTCATGGCCCGCCTCCTCGCGATCCACTGCCCAACGCGCGGTCGACCGCTGGCGATCCCCATCTACCACTGACACGCGCATCCCACGCTTCGAGAGCTCGACGGCCATGTTGGTGACAACCGTGGACTTGCCCACGCCACCCTTTTCACTTCCAACCACGATGATCATGAGAGCAACGCTACATCGGGAAAACTATCAAAGTGGTACCGACACGCTAGTGCTTTGATATCAGTTTCAAAGTGATATCAAAGCACTATCCGTCCGCTAGCACTTTTAAAGTGCCAGCAAATGAGTCTACTTTCAAAGAGCTGTCGACGCCTTGGATGGCTATCACATCGATAGCATCCTGACATCACTTTGATACTGCTCTCGAAGTGAGATCGTGCTGTGAAACCCTAGTTCATGGCGCCGTCGCCCAGGGACACCAGCACGACCCTCTTTTCGTCGCGCAGCTGGGAAGCCCATGCCACGCCCGGCTGCAATGGGCAGATGAGCCCCAATGATCGAATTCTCATCAAGGAAGCCAACATCGGGAACGCTGACCATTGGTACCGAGGCGCTAGTATTTTGATATTAGTTTCGAAGTGATATCATAATACTAGCGATATGCTAGCACTTTGAAAGTGCTAGCATATGAGTCTGCTTTCAAAGAGCTATCGAGGATTTAGCGCGCTATCAACTTGATATCAGTATGAAATCACTTTGATAGTACTATCAAAGTGATTTCATGCCCATGCGCGCCTGGCCTTCCTCCAGTCCCAGCTGTGACCCCGTTTACGCATAATGCTATAAAAAAGATATCACTTTGAAACTAATATCACTTTGAAACCAGGGGGATTCGAAGGGCAAGGCGCCACTTTAATCTCAGAAGACTAGTGATTTGATATCACTTCGATAGTGATATCACGTCAAAACTAGGGGCACCACGGGCTCGCGACCAATGCCTGAGATCTCAGAGTGCAAAGCTGCTTCGATAGGGGAGTAGGGAAGTTTACGTCCGTTCTATCCCCACGCTCCCAAGACGCCTGCACTATGTCTAGGAGCCGGCTTCTGTTGACCTCGACTGGAAATGTGATCGCGTTGGTCCTCACCTCATCAACTTCACCGGCTGGACTTTCTTGCTAACATGCGTTTTTCGTTCGTCAGGATTTCCTGACACACTTGGGCCGCAAACCTGGCAAGTCCAGAGACAACCTCACAAGGAAGTAGATAGGTAGCATGAATTGGGACATGCAAGATGGGGTCCACGAAGGATGGCCTGCTGCAGTTGCGCCAGACGGTCGGATAACCAACGACGTCAGAACCGGTAGCGTTTCAGTCGAAGGTGTCTCAGGAAGCTTTACAAGGCACCCAGTCAACACAGGGCGTGAGCTTGTCCCCGACGACAAAGTTATTGGTTGGCGCTCGTTCTGCGCGTGCGGCTGGACCGGTCCCTTCTGGAAGCGAGTCTTAACTGCATCAGAGGAAATGCGCGAGAAGCATTTGGCGTTTGTACCCTTTCTAGGAGTGGCAGTGCCATCAGTAGCAGTTGAAAAAGACATGCAACTCGAATGGTTAACCCATGCGCAACCCGCTGCTGCAATTTCCGAGCTAAAGGCCGCCCTTCGTGAGTACAAGGTCGCAGAGGAGCGCATTGCTAGGGGAGTACATTCCGCACGGTCTGCGGGGGTCTCCTGGGCGACCATCGGAGCCACCTTAGGAGTCAGCAAACAGTCAGCCCACGAACGGTGGAAGGGCACTACTTAGTCCCCAATGAGCAGCTGCCTACGGATTTATCCCAGAGCTTCAGAATTCCAGTTTTAGCTCTCAGGATGACCCAGCTATGTCCACGGCTTCGTAGGTTCCCGGTCGTAGAAGTCGGCCTGGTCGAGGTGTGTTGTCAGGAACCGGGTGAAGTAGGCATGCCAGAAACCACCTTCACGGCGGTTCCGAATGATTTGTTCAAGGTAATCATCAAGGACACCCTACCTGGCAAGTAGCACACACAAGTTCGCTGTAGTGGTCTACCAGGTGCGGTTGTGGCGTTGGATCAGGCCGAGAGTTTCTATTTCGGCTAGAGCCGTCGAACTGGCATTGCGGTTGACACCGCTGACACGGACGATCTCGGCGGTGGTGGGGGAGTGCCGGTCTCGTTCAAAGCTTCGTAGACGAGGGCTGCGGTGTCGCCCAGGGCACGGAGCACGGGGCGAATGGCGTGGGTTTCTACTCCGGCGCACAACATCAGGCGCCGTGGGGAGTGGCTGCTCAGCTGAATGCCCTCATAGGTAGCCGCGGCAGGGTCACCCATGGGCAGGAGTACCTGGCGCTTAACGTCGACCTTATCTTTACATCAGAAAAGTTCGCGGCCCCTCCGCAAGCTCGAACAGACGACCTTAGTATGCATTCCGAATGGACCTGTAATGCATTTAGAGCATGAAACTTGACGACCTCGGAGGTCTTACGAGGTGCCGTAGTTCCCAGCAGCCAACAGCCGATACCCGTTTCACTGGCTCCAAGTGAAGGCTATATCAGCTAGCGTCCAATCATCTGGTGGTCCTTCGTAAGCTTCCCATGGGTAATCCTCTGTGGGGGACAGGAGTTCCGCTACTGTGTTCACGTTCTTTGAGAGCCACTCCCGCCACACAATCCGTTCAATGCGATACCTCTGGAGTTGAGCTGCTACTGCTTCCAGCACACCAAAGCATTCTGCAAGCTCTTGGAGAGAGGTCGCGGCAACGATCATCCAGGATCGGGAGCCGTTCCTGGAGACCAGGTTCCAAGCGGCAAGAATCTCAAGGCTTTCGCTCACTGCGGTTCTGGATAGCTTTGTCTGAGCGATCAATTCCGTCGTTGTAAGCCCTGGCGTGCTCTCCAAGGCTTCGTAAACGAACGCTGCCGGCAAACCTAGCTCCCTGAAGACCGGCCTGAGCGAGTGAATCTTGCCCTTTCGCCAGGTTAGATCCTCGGCTGCTGCACGAAGTCCTTCCGGGATCGTCAACATGTAGAGATCACCTTTGGTCCCCCGACCACGTTCTACCAGCGTCACCAGAGGATCATTCTCAGCTCGCAAGGCACGCAGGTGCGAGCCAACAGTTGTGTGATCCAATCCTGTCGCCACTGCGATCGACCGGTCACCAAACTCAACAAAGCGAGACCCTGTCATATGAGCAGCCGCCCCCAATGCTCTTAGAACCATCCGACGTGCCAGACCCGTCCGGGAACTAGCATAGGCCGGCTCCCTCAGTGACAAGGCGTTTCTCCAGGAGCGCAAGTATCGGTGTTCGCTGGCCGGATCCAAGTTCGAGGATGTCCCTAGTAGGGGCTGTGTATCTGGCTGGCTTGTGGGGGATTTACGGGCATTGAAATTCCCTGTCCTTAAACCTTCGTTTTTTCGTAGGTAGTCGACCGCCTTGTTCCAGTCCCGTTTCAGGGAGGGATGCCTGTGATGGGAGGCGTATCGGGCGTAGAACGATGCGAGTCCGGGCCAGACACCTTGAAGGACTCGTCGTTGTACATCTACGAGTTTCATTCCCGCGGCGGCCGCCGCGGTGAGGACAGCCTGACGGGCTTCTGAGTCCGAGGCGTAACGTTTGGCGTCGTACAGGCCCGACAGTGCCATCTGATGCATTGCCCTGGACATCCGCCCGATCATCTGCGGTGTCTCTAGGGTTACGTCATCAGAGGGAAGCGGCTGTTCCAGTCTCAGCGCTCGTACGCTGGCGATTTCAGCGCTCAAGTCTTGGCGTATTGCGTCCCAGACCCGAACTTTGTTTGGGCGTCGGGCAACGTCGTACGCCATGCTCAGGCTCATGGCGAGCTCTTGGTGTCCGCCACGTTTGTGGGGTGATCCTGGTGTGCGCATGCACCCGTGGAGAAGGTTTTGGTGTGGTGATTTATCCAATGTCCGGTATCGCGTGCCAAGTGCCTCGACAACGTCACGGGCCTCGGAAAAGGAAACCTTTGTCTCCAGGGGTATGTATACATGCCGCCCACCATTGGGGGAGTGATCTTCAATCCACCGGGCGCCACAGTTGTGAAGCCACGATTGGAGGGACTTCACATCCGCTTCCACCCAGTCGATTCCTGCAATAGAGGAGTCGAAGTCAAGGAAGATGGCCGAGCAGGTGCCGTCTTTTCCGAAGATCCGGACCGCCGCAGGAAAAGTGGGGAGCGTCTCAGTCAGCGCGCGTTCGTGCTTTTGGGGATAGGTCTTACCGCCGTCTCGGGACAGCCGAATACGGGGTTGACCTGCGAGAAGAGGCGCAAGCGCGGCCCACGCTTGGGCGGCTTCGGAGGCCAGGGAATGGTCGCGGGACACGCCAGCAGGTTTGCCTGCTGGCAGCACGCGAGCGTGCTGTTGTACGATGAGAACAATCCTTTCGAGGAGGTCCTGTCAGAGGGACAACAAAGGACCGGCCCGCCAAGACCGGTTTCATAGCAAGACAAAGGTGGATCTGAAAGGATCAACCTTCACGATTTACAATCTGAGCGCCGGGAAGCAATCCAGAATGTAAATCACTAGCTTCGAAGGCCCGCCTAGTGCGGGCCTTCCTCGTTATGAGGCTAAGCGCCCTAGCGGGAACTCCTCCTGCTGGGGAACTGCGTGCAGCTTGGTATTGGCCAGGCGTTCCTCAACCAAATCGGACAGCCAGTCGCTTACATACTGGTAACCCTCTGCCTTTGCAATCTGGTCCATTGCATCCGCTTTGGGAGTTGCGATGCGGAATCCGACGAATTTGCGGTCGCCTTTGGAGCGTCTGCCTGTACGTGTAACTGGAGCCATCATCCCTGTCCTTTGAACTCGGCCGCGGAAGCCGCCGCTACTTCAATAGATTGGTCGAACCAAGTGCCACCTGGCCCTAAGTTGGCGGCTGCTGTACAACCGGCCTTCTCTGAAACTGAAACTACCATCGCGCGCCTCCAGGCAGTGGCATTGAAACAGAAACACCCTCCGGCGTGTTGAAACAGAAACAGAGGTTAGTGGCGGAGCCCTTGCATGGAGGTTTGCCATGACGCCAGAGCGTCGGCGTGCCCGATGATGGACAGCTTGGGATGCGGACCCGCATTGGGCGTGCCGCCGCCATCGTCCATACGACGGAGCGCGTGACTGTGACTAAACCGCGGTCGCCGACGATCGCTGATGCTAGCAATGCATGCCTCATTGCCTTTCATGTGAGGCGTGAGGCGCGTGGTGGCAACTCTGCTAGCTCGAAAAGCTGGCAAACCATACGCGTCAGTCCAGCCTGCTTTTGCCGTAGTTAGGATGTGACATATGTACTTCTCTCTTTTCTATACTAAGTTGATCATGATTGTTAAGAGTTAAGCATGCTCAAGCTAAATCCTATTGCATCATCCAGTCAGTTTGCAGAGCGGCTCCTTGGCCCCCTCGGGAAGTTCGCTTCCTCTGCGCTTGATAGGCGTCGAGCAGCCCGCAGAGTATCCGCTTTCACCCGGATCCTGGAACTGCCGTCGCCTCTAAGCCTGGACAAGCTCCTGCGGTTTGTTGAACTGGTTACGGGGAGGCCCATCCAGCTCTCGCGGAGGGATGACCTGCTGGATGTGGACATGTCAGGTTTTTGGCATGAGGGCGAGGACGTAAACCGTCTATTTCATGTGGGCGACCGATCAGAATTCGCCGGCGAAATGAACATCCTGCACGAGATCTCGCACGTTCTGCTTCAACATGATCCTGAGCCTCTCACGGGGGAGGAATTGGCTGTCGTGTTCCCGGATCTAGACCCGCGGAAGGTGCTCCATGGATGGAGGCACACCAAGCTCCGGACCGGGATCGAAGCAGAGGCGGAGCTGCTGGCGGACCACCTCTATGCCCAAATCCGCTCCGGAAAGAGGGAAGAAGAGATTTTGGGCTTTGGAGACGTAATCGGTTGACCCTCGCTGGTGTTGTCCTGATTATTGCCGCCGTCGTTCTTCTGCTGTCGTCCGTGGCGATGTATGTTTCCCGGGGTCGCCGGATGCATGGTTCGTGGATCTACGGCAGCTTCTTTGGCTCGCTCACCGCCATCTTTCTTGTCGAGCCGATTTTTTATGCCGTGGACGCAGCCCTGGGAGGTGTGAACTACCTTGCCTTGGCCCAGCGGGCTTTCCTGACGGCGACCCTGCTCTCGATGCATATAGGCATCTGGCGGGCCATGGCCCCTTCGCAACTAAAGCGTCCCGTCATTTTTGCTTGCGTCATAGCAGCGGCCAGCTATGGCGGCCAAGTGATGCTGTTCATCCTGGCAGCTCCGTCGTTTAGCAGTTCGGGTATGCGGCAATACGAAAGCAATCCGCTGGTCGCCACCTATAGCCTTCTGATGCTTGCGCACCTTGCCACAGTGGCCTTTTCCGCGATGCGCCTGAGTTTGCGCTACAGACCGCGTCTCAAGTCTTTGCGCCGGCGTCGGTCGCTGGCATTCGTAGCCCTTGGGTCCGGCTTTGCCCTAGCCGTCGCGCTGATCCACGCCACAATCACCTTGACCGACCTGGTTGGATCCCCACCCGACATCCTCGGAACGCTGGAACGGATCTTCACAGCCAGCGCCGCCATTGTTTTCGCTTTGGCCATCGGGATCCCCACGTTTCCCCGGTGGCTGGGCTCCGCCAGGAAGGACTTCATCGCCCGGCGGGAGCTCTGGAACCTCTGCCCGGTGTGGGCCAAGCTGCAACCGGAAATTGACCGGTACGTCATCTGGCCGTACCGCGGCCGGTTGATGGAAATCATGAGCCGGGACCCCGCCATGCGAAGGCATCGAAGGGGCGTCGAAATACGTGACTGTTTTGAATCGGATGCAACCCTAGAAGGTAGACTCTCTGAAGCCGAACTGGCGACAATTCGAACGATGGAAGTTAACACACATGCTTGACCAGCAAACCAGCCCAGGACGCGCGGCAGAAGCCGTTAGCCGGATTCTCCACCCTGCGGTCTTGCTCCTGGTGGCAGCGGTTGCAACGGCCATCAGCGCTCCAGGATCCGTTCCCGCCCTCGTCGCCACCCTGGCGGCATTGGCAGTCGTGATCCTACTTGGCGTATTGGTCTTTCCGCGGATCGGCAAGTCCTTGGGCTGGCCTGAAGAGCGCAGGAAGACGAGGAGCTTCATGGCTTGCGCGGGCGTGCTTGGCCTTGGCCTGATCGTGACGGCCCTGTTGGGAGCCCCTGCGCTGCTCATCGCCAACGGCATCGCCTTCTTCGTCGGAGCAACGCTCATCGCCCTGGGCCGGTCACGGTGGAACGTTTCTGTGCACACCGCCATCTTCACCGGCATCGTGCTGGGCCTCGGAACATCGCTGTCTCCACTGTGGTTCGCGGCTTTGATTGTGCTGCCGGCCCTTATCTGGTCACGAGCAGCCTTGAAGCGCCAGCACGTTGCCCAGTCGCTCTGGGGAAGCGCCATTGGAGTCGTCGCATGGCTCGCATACCTGCTTAGCCTGTCGTTGCTCGGAGCATAACAGTGGCGCCAAACCTCAACGAAGCGCGGGACGCCTGGCGTCAGACCCTGTCGGAGCGGCTGAATCTCCTGCTCGACGTGATGGTGGCCAGTGGGGGAGAGCCCTACGAGTTTGAAGACATCCGGCGAGGCCTGCAAGAGCAAGGCGTGACTCTGTCTCGCTCGCGCTGGCTGTACATGCGTGACGGCACCGGAGCCACTGTGACGGATGAACGACTGCTCACGGCCTTGGCCAACTTCTTCGGGGTAAACCCCGCGTACCTCAACGACTTCGAAACCGAGATTCCCGAACGCATCGAAAAGCAGCTCAAGTCGCTAAAGACGCTCCGCGAGAAGAGAGTGAAGAAATTCGCTGCCCGTAGCCTCAAGGGCGTCTCACCTGAGAAGTTCCAAGCGATAGCCAGAATCCTGGACGAAGACGACTAGAACACTCCCGGCACGCTCATGTTGAGCATGCTTTTTTTATCTTGAGCATGCTCAAGGTAGGCTATTGGCGTGCCTACGATCCAGCAATTTGATTTACCCTCACCCAGCGGTCAGGGGGCGGCACTCTCGCGCGAGCGGATGCCTTGCCTGTGGTTGGGATTCGCTCGCGCGGCTAGTCCTCAGGCTGGTCTTCGTCGAGGCCAAGTGCCCGACCCAGGATGGAGTAGCGTCGGGCCACCTCATCGGCGTCGACGGTGTACCTGACTCGCTGGCCATTCCGCTCTTCTGAGGCCGGCGGATCCGCCATTAGTACCCCCTCGGCCTCCAGTTGCACCAGGTTGTTCTGCGCCGTCGGGACCCCAATTTCCAGCCCCTTGGCCACTTCACCCCTGGTAGCCGGCCCCGATTTAGCAAGGTAGCCAACAATGGCCACTTTTGTTGAGTTGCTGAACACGCTAATTGCCCGCTCTGTACTGGACGGGATTTTAGGGCGGGAGTAGCGGGGCATGGTTCATATTTTGCCGCATCCCCGCCCAAGAGACCTCAACAGGTTAGCGGTTAGTTAAACTATTCGCTAATCTGGAGCTATTCACCCACATTCATCTCCGTCCCTCACCACTAAGGAGGCGTTATGCGGCCCACTGTTTACTTGCTAGATCCCAGGCACCCGTTCGACGGCCTAGCTGTAGAGATGCCAGTGAATCGTAAGCGCGCCCAGGTTCCTTTACGAGAACAAGAAATACGAGCCCGGCCACGGCATCCCAACTGGGCAGTTTGACAGGCACTACTAGTGCAGCTGGGGGCAGTAGATATGGAAGCAGTACCCAGGGGGATGGATTGTGAAGAACACGTTCGGTGCAGTGTGGACCGTGAATGCTTTGCTGTTTGCACACGACGAGGACGGCCTGGAGCACTTCCGTCTCTGGATGGCTGCGGCTGGAGCCCCTGATGCGGCGTAAGTCGCTGGGCCTCCTGGCTCTCATTGCCGTCCCAAGCCTGTTCTTGGGGCTGCTCTTCTCATCCGTCCTGCTGCTGGCACCCGCGAATCCTGCTGCAGCTGATTGCGGCCCGGTCGCCATTGTTGTGGATGGCGCAACGAGGGTTGAGGGGTATTCCGCTGAGCAGTTGAAGAACGCTGCCGCTGTCGTGGGAGCCGGTAAGGCACTGAATCTCTCCGTGAAGGGTCAGACCATCAGCATCATGGTGGCCCTGGGGGAGTCCGGTCTGCGCGTGTTGGACTACGGCGACGGACCCGGCCCTGATTCCCGTGGTTTGTTCCAGCAGCGCGACAACGGCGCGTGGGGCTCGTACACGGACCGGATGGACCCGAGCATCAGTGCCACTAACTTCATCAAGGCACTGCAGGCTGTACCGGGCTGGGAGCTGTTGGAGCCGACCATTGCCGGGAACAAGGTCCAGCGCAACGCTGACCCGTACCACTACCAGAAGTACTGGCCAGATGCCGTGAAGATCGTCCAGGCGCTCTCCGACGGAAAGTTCTCCGTCGAAGGCGGCAACTGCGGGATCCCGGGCAAGTCCGGCGCGGGGGATGACTACCCGTGGAAAGACTCTCCGACTTGGCTGCAGGTCGGAGCAGGATCAGCTGCGGCGTCGCCGTTGGGCATGTTCTACCGCGAATGCGTGGACTTCGCCCTGTGGCGGGTCAACCAACAGATGGGGTCCACCAGCGCGCCGTTCAAGTTCCTCAACGGCAACTTCCGCCCGGACGGGCAGGGCCTTGGCTCCGCGGTGACGTGGAAGGCCGGCTGGGACGCCAGGGGCTGGCCCTCCGGGAAGACACCCAGGGTCGGCGCTGTCGTCTGGTACGCACCCGGAGTGGGCGGATCGGACCCGACGTTCGGTCACGTCGCCGTGGTCAAGGAAGTCAAAGCCGACGGGACCTACGTCGAAGAAGGCTACAACGGCAACCCTCCACCGGATGACCACAACTACTACACCCGCACCGTCAAAAGCAGTGTCCCGTCCGCGTTCCTGTACCTGCCCAACCAAGAGGAGAAGAAGTGAAAAAGCCCCTGGCCCTCATTGCAGCGGCGACTCTGCTGTGCGCCGGATGTGCACCAGCGTCGAACACCACACCGGCACCCACGGAAGCAACGGCAACGCCGTCCGCTCCGGTCTCCCTCAGTGCGGACAGCGGTCCGCAAGCACCGGGCGGGACTGTCCCTCCCACGATTGGCATCGCCTGGGACCAAGCCAGCAAGGATCAGGCCGTGGACGTCGCGCAGAAGGCCATGACCGACTTCGCCCGCCCAACGGTGGGGGACCAGCAGTGGGCCAATGATCTTGCCCGTTGGCTTACGCCGCAGGCCACCGCCGACTACTCAGCGGTGGACCCGGCCAACATCCCGGTCAGCCGCGTCACTGGAACGGCCACGTTGATCGTCGATGAATCTAACGGCTACGGCGTCACCGCCGCTGTCCCTACTAACGTCGGGACCTACACGCTGCAGCTGCTCCGCACAGGCAAGGACGCCCCGTGGAAGGTCAACCGGCTGACTCCACCAGCGCCCTAGACGCCGATCATCCTCACTTCAAAGACACGTAAAGGAAGAAGTTCATGAGTACTGCATCAACTGAGGTCCTGGCCTTTCCCAACATCAGGGCCATCGTCCGCGACAACGGAACCGCGGAAGTCGTCGTCGCCGGTAACTCCCGCCTCGTCCCCGACGGGGACACCCTGCAGGAGCTCCGCAACAACGCCCTCACCGTCGTTGTGGGCGAAGCGAAGACGCTGAACCGACCGGTACGGGTCCAGATCGAGGACCCCGAAGGACACGGCGAACTGATCGTGCACCCGGACAACAAGATCGAATCCGTCTCCTACGAACCGCTCCCGGTCCGCCGCCGTGCGCAGGCCCCGGCAACCACGCCCGAGACCGCAGCCCCGGCTGTCATTGAAACCGTCCCCGTAGCGGCTTCTGAGCCGGTAGCCATTCCCGCGCAGCCTGTGACAGTCGAAGAAACGGCGGCCGCAGTGGAGCGCCAGCCTTGGCCGCCCACTCCTGTAGAGGCTGACGTAACGACAGACATCCAGGTCAGCTCTGGACTTGGCAGCTCAACCACGCCGCGGATCATCGATGCTGAGGAACCGCAGGCAGCTGTGACCGGGCCGGAGGCACCGGCAACGCGGCGCAGCTTGAAGGAAACCTCGTTCCTGGTCAGCGCCCCGGTGCTGGAACCGGCCACCCAGGGCTGGCGCGGGACACTCACCCGCCTGGGGTTCCGCATGGACCCCTCACAGGAGGAGCTGTCCGAACGCGAAGATATCCGCACTGTGAGCCAGCACTGGCCCGGGCCCAGGACCATCGCCGTAGTCAACCGCAAGGGCGGGGCGAACAAGACCCCCACGGTTGTGATGCTCTCTGCCATCCTGGCCCGCTACAGCGGAGCGGCCACCGTTGCGTGGGACAACAACGAATCCCAGGGCACCTTGGGCTGGCGCACGGAAAAGGGTGCGCATAACCGCAGCGTGCTGGACTTGATTGATTCCTCCACCGAACTGCTCTCGCCGTCCACGAACGCAGCCGAAATCGCTAAGTTCGTGCATCACCAGACGGCTGACAAGTTCGATGTGCTGCGCTCGGATGAGAACGAAGAGGGCGACCACGAAGTCACGGCTGAGGAAGTCGACATCGCCCACCAGGTGCTGACCCGCTACTACCGGCTGGTGGTCATGGACTCCGGCAACACCGCACGGGCCGCGAACTGGCGCAGGATGATCGACCACACCAACCAGCTCGTCGTCCCGGTCACCGCGATCGAGGACCGGGCAGAGGCCGCGAGGCTGACGCTGCAAACGCTCGAATCCCGTGGTGGCCACGATGCCGAGCTGGCGCGCAACGCCGTCGTCATCGTCTCCGAGTCCACCGATGCCAAGCGCAGTATGACAGGCGATGCCCTCAAACGGGCAAAGGCAGAAGCCCAGCGGATCGCAGACGGTTTTGAACCGTTTGTCCGTGCCGTTGTCCGGATTCCCTACGACCCGGCGCTGGTCAACGGCCCCATCCGTTACGAAGCCCTCCAGCCCGCAACCCAGCGGGCATGGCTTGCCGCAGCGGCCGCCGTCGCCAAAGGCTTCTAACCCATCCACGCCGACTGAAGAAAGGAGGAAGCCATGCAACTGTCCCTGAACCCCTGGGTCACCACCCCGGACGAGAGCATCGAAAGAGAAACACCTGACGTGCACGTCCCGCCGGCTGCCGTGATCAGCAAGCCGCTCAAGGGCATGGTCGAACTAGACACCGCAGATCGGCTCTCCAGCCGCATCATGTCCGGCACCACCGCTCTGTGGGTTGTCGGTAGCCACGGGGGAGCGGGCGAAAGCCGCACCGCTGACCTGATGGACGGGGCACGCCCCACCGGGCACTGCTGGCCTGTCCTGCAAAACGGCACCAAGCCCCGGGTACTTCTGGTCTGCCGTGCTGACATGCGCGGCCTCACCACAGCCCAAGGCGCCCTGACGCAATGGGTTTCAGGAGCGACACCCGCCGTTGACCTGATCGGCCTCGCCGTCCTCGCGGACGCACCGGGAAAGACACCCAAGGCACTCCGCGACTTCACGAACATCGTCGGCGGGGGAGCACCCCGCCTCTGGACTCTTCCCTGGGTCGCGGAATGGCGGCACGGCGACTACACCCCCACACCAACGGCCCGCGAATACCAACGATTCATTACCGACGTAACCGCACTGGTTACCAAAACCAACCCAAGCACCAGCCACTGAAGGGTCATGCATCATGAACTCGATTACTGCAATCACAACCAGCGTCATCCCCAACCCGACCCCGGTCGTTCCCGCAGAAGCCGGCGGACTGCTCACCGTCCTGAACTGGGCCTCCGGTATCGGCCTCGTCCTGGGTGTTCTCGGCGTGATCATCGTCGGCATCACCATGGTCGTCCAGCTTCGCCGTGGTGAAGGCGGGGAATCCCTGGCCAAGCTTGGCTGGGTCCTGCTCGGCTGCATCATCATCACCGGTGCCGCCGGAATCGTCCGCGCCTTCGTCTAAACCAGCACCAACAACGGGAGGTTCACTTTGAGCCAGTCAACAGAGAGCACCACCGAGGCCAATCCGTTCACCAAACCCGGCTTCATCATTGCTGCAGCGCTGGTGGTCGCGCTGATCGCGGCGGCAGTCGTGATCTTCCTGCTCCCCAAAGGACAGGAAAACGCCCAACCAACGCCTGCTAACTCATCCAGCGCTGCCGCAGCCACGCCTAGCGCGTCAGCTGCGGCAGACAAGAGCGTGTGCGGACTGCCTGCCAGCAAGGAAACAGCACTGGGGACAGCGCCAAAATCCAAGTGGGAGTTGGTGGGAACCATGGCAGTCCCGACCGATCCATCAGCTGCCGGTCCAGGAACTGTAGGCAAGGACGGTCTGAGGTCGTGCTTTGCGCAGTCCCCTACAGGGGCCCTCTACGCTACGGCGAACATCTGGGCTGCCTTGTTCAACGCTTCCGCGAAGCAGGTCTATCTGGAGCTCTCAGCCGATAGCCCCACTCGGGACAAGGCCGTCAAAGCGATAAATGAAGGCAAGGAAGTTGGGGGCGGAAGCTCTCCCAAGCTGCAAATTGCTGGCTTCGCAGTCCACTCATACACACCAACAGCTGCAGTCGTGGAGTTGGCTTTCAAAACCGATGTTGGGGGATACGGTGCACTCTCCACATCGCTGCTCTGGGAAGACGGTGACTGGAAACTGGACATGCCCGCAGCAGGCGGAGGAACAGTTCGCCAGATCAGCGACCTGAGTTCATTCATCCCGTGGTCTGGTGTCTGAGATGGCATGCGAAGTTTGGGACCTGGGATGCAAAGCCAAGGAAGGAGCCGGTGAGGTCATCGCCGGGATCGCAGACGATGCGATCAGCAACCTCGCCAAGGCCATCATGGAGGGGATGAGCCAGATGGTGACGACTCTGTCTACTTTCTGGGTTTCGATGCCCACTGTGAACCTGACCAGTCAAGACGGCTCAACCGCGAGTCCGGTTGTTTCCATCGTCAATAGCGAGTTGATGCCGTGGACGTTGGCACTGGCAGTTCTGGCGGTCATTCTCGGCGGTATTCGGTTGATTTGGGAGCTGCGGGGAGCCCCGCTGAAGGACCTGTTGCGTTCACTTATCACTCTGACGCTGGTGTCGGGGTTGGGCCTGAGTGTGATTTCGATTCTGGCCCTTGCAGCGGACTTCTTGGCGGCAGCTGTCATCGAACGTTCCACGGACGGAAAAGGCTTCGCCGAGTCGATGAAACTCTTGGTCATGACGAACCAGACCGGTGTTGAAGTTTTCATTCTGATCGTCCTTGGCCTGATTGGCCTGCTTGCGTCCCTTGTCCAGATCGTCTTGATGGTGGTGCGTAGCGGCATGTTGGTCGTCCTTGCGGGCACCCTGCCCACCACAGCCTCTTTCACGAACACCGAGATGGGTAGGCAGTGGTTCCTGAAGGCAGTGGGTTGGACCATCGCCTTCATCGCCTACAAACCAGCCGCTGCCATCGTGTACTCCGTGGCGTTTCTCCTGATGGGCAACAACGGAAATAAAGACGCTCTGATCTCTTCGATTACGGGATTCACCCTGATGGTCGTCGCGCTCTTTGCGCTGCCGGCTCTGATGCGTTTTGTAACACCCATGGTGGCTGCAGTGGCCTCCGGAGGGGGCGCCGGGGCAGGCGCAGCGGTCGGGGCTATTGCCACAGGTGCTGTCTCATTTGGCCGCGGCGGTAGTGGCAGGGGTAACGCCTCACCCACCCCTGCATCTTCATCGAGCACGCAGAGCACATCGGGCAGCTCCCCGAAGGGCAGTAACGGCACGTTCGGCCCACGCGGAGGCAGCGGGCAACCCATTCCCGGAGCCACTGGCCCCGGCGGAGCAGCCAGCACTGCTGCAGCAGCCAAGGCCGGCACCGCCGGCACGGGAGCCGCGACTAGTGCCGGTTCAGGGGCGATCGCAGCCGGAGCGGGAGCAGCGGCAGCCGGTCCGGCTGGTGCGGCCGTAGCTACAGGAGCAAAGGTGGCGACTACGACGTCACAGGCAATCGAAAAGACCGCGCAGGATTCAACCGGAGAGGGACCCAGTGGCAGCAATTAACACCGAATACAAAGAACCGTCCTACGGCAACTGGCGCGTACCGCGCTCAGCCGGGCTAGCCAACCTCGGCGCGATCGGCACCGCCATCGTATTCGCCGGGTTGTTGGCGGGCATTGTTAGCTTCGCTATTTGGGGCCTGTTCGTCGGCCTGGGCGTTCTTGCCTTTGCCGGTGTCAGCACTCTGCTGCTGACAGTCAAGGACAAGCATGGCCAGTCCGTCGTTGACCGCTTCGGCACCCGGATGGCCTTCAAAATCTCCCGATCCTCCGGAACCAACCTGTACCGCTCCGGCCCCCTCGGAGTCACCGAATGGGGCACGTACCAGCTCCCCGGTTTGGCGGCGAAGTCGACCCTGTACGAGTTCACTGACTCCTACAAGCGCCCCTTCGCCGTGCTCCACGTCCCAACGACGAGCCACTTCACCGTGATCTTCTCCACCGAACCCGACGGGGCATCCCTGGTTGACCCGGAACAGGTCGATGCGTGGGTGGCGAACTGGGGCGGCTGGCTCGCCGGTCTGGCCGATGAAGCCGGGCTGGACGCCGCGGCTGTGACGGTCGAGACCGCCCCGGATTCGGGGTACCGGCTGCGGAACGAAGTGCTGATGAACATCGCCCCGGACGCACCCGCCTTCGCCAGGGAAATGCTGAACGAAGTCGTCGAAACCTACCCGGAAGGCTCGGCAACGGTCCGTGCCTGGGTGTCGTTGACGTTCAACGCCGCCATCCGGTCCGGGGCCAAGAAGCGGACCCCGCAGGATGTCGCCCGCGACCTGGCCTCCCGGATCCCCGGCTTGTCGGCGCGGTTGCAGTCCACTGGGGCCGGTATTGCCCGCCCGATGACGGCACAGGAGCTGTGCGAAGTTGTGAGGATCGCCTACGATCCGCCCGCAGCGCTGATCATTGATGAAGCCCACGCCGCTGGGTCACCGGTGTCCCTGACCTGGGGCGAGGTTGGCCCAACGGCGCACCAATCCAACTGGGAGAACTACCGGCACGATTCGGCGTTCTCGGTCTCCTGGACCATGACCGGTGCCCCGCGGGGTTCCGTAAACTCCTCGGTCTTGTCCCGGCTGTTGGCCCCGCACGGGGACGTTGACCGCAAGCGTGTCTCTCTGCTGTACCGGCCGATGGATTCGGCCCGGGCTGCTGCCGTGGTCGAGCGGGATCAGAACAACGCCAACGTCCGCATCACCTCCGGCACCCGCCCCTCAGCCCGCGCCCTGGTCGATGCCCGGTCAGCGGCGCAGACAGCGCAGGAAGAAGCCCAAGGGGCAGGTCTGGTGAACTTTGGTCTGGTCGTTACGGCCACCGTGACAGACCGGGAACGCCTTCCAGACGCTGTGGCCGCTGTGGAACAGAGTTCCGGCAGCGCCAGGCTCTTGCTGCGCAAAGCGTACGGGGCGCAGGACACAGTGTTCGCCGCATCCCTGCCCTTGGGCCTGGTCTTGCCCGAGCACAGCATGCTCCCGTCCGAGATTAGGGATGCCCTGTAATGGCCAGCATGAAACTCTTCACCCGTTCTTCCAAGTACAGCACCTCGCGGGTCAAAGCTGCGCCGGAGAGGGCTGAGAAGCCGCCTCGCCCGGCAGGTCCTGGCGCCCGTGGTTGGCCAGGGCGTGGCGGGGGAATGGCCCAGCTCGTCCCGTCCGTTAAGGAGTACCGGGGAACGACGGTTCAGGTCTGCGGGCTTTGGCCGTTCTCCTCGGGCGCGTCCTCACCAATGATCGGCGTCCCGCTGGGCCGTCATGAGGAAACCCAGGCCACGGTTTGCTGTGACCCGATCAGCTGGTTCCAGCGCGCACGGCTGATTTCCAATCCCTCGGTATTCATCTTGGGAAAGCCCGGTTTGGGGAAGTCCACCGTGGTCCGGCGCATGTTCATCGGACTCTCCGCCCAAGGTGTTCACCCTCTAATCTTGGGTGACCTCAAGGGCGAGCACGTCAAAGCCGTCCGGGCGCTCGGCGGGCAGGTCATCCGGCTTGGCCGTGGTGTCGGGGACTTAAACATTCTTGACCCTGGCCAGGCTGTTGAGGCCGCGCAGCTCCTGGAAGAGAGTGGCCATCATGAGGACGCAGCCCGGGTCCGTGCCGACGCGCACGGCCGCCGCCTGACCATGGTCGTCTCGCTGATCACGATCAGCAGGAACAACCCGCCCACCGATCAGGAGCAGACGATCCTCGACCGTGCACTGCGGATCCTCGATGACCGGTTCGACGGCGTTCCGGTGTTGAAAGACCTGCTCGATGTCATCGTCTCGGCCCCGGATGAGCTGCGACAGGTCGCCCTGGACCGTGGCGACATGAACATCTACCTGCAGGAAACCAGGGCTTTGGAGGCAACCCTGCTCGGTTTGACCGGTGGCGGGAAGCTGGGAGAAATCTTCTCCCGCCAGACCAGCGAGCCCATGAAGCGCGACCGTGCCGTGGTCTTCGATGTCTCCAGCATCGACGAGACCGAGACAGACCTGCAGGCCGCGATCCTGCTCGCGTGCTGGTCCTACGGCTTCGGCACGGTCAACGTCGCCAACGCCCTCGCCGACGCCGGCCTGGAACCCCGACGGAACTATTTCGTGGTCCTGGACGAGCTGTGGCGAGCACTGCGCGCTGGTAAAGGCATGGTCGACCGGGTGGATGCTTTGACCCGGTTGAACCGCTCCGTCGGTGTCGGGCAGGGCATGATCTCCCACACCATGTCCGACCTGCTGGCCCTGCCCGCAGAAGAGGACCGGATGAAAGCACGCGGCTTCGTCGAACGCTCCGGCATGGTCATCTGCGGCGGCCTCCCCGCCTCGGAAATGCCGCTGCTGACTTCCGCCATTCCACTCTCCCGCCAGGAACAGCAGAAACTCATCGGCTGGCAGGACCCGCCCGCGTGGGACTCACGAGGCATCGACGTCGAACCTCCGGGCCGGGGAAAGTTCCTCATCAAGGTCGGCGGCCGTCCCGGGATCCCCGTCCAAGTCGGACTCACTTCCCTGGAGAAGGGCCCAGAAGGCGTCAACGACACCGACGGCAAATGGCACACCGCACCTGGATCAGTTCCTAACCTGATTACCCTCGCTGCACCCACCCAGGAAGGACCCTCATGAGAACCCCGACTTTCACCGAATGGTGGTACCGCTGCGTTATAGGTGCACTCTTCTGCGGTGCGGTGGCTTTTAGCGTCTTCATGAACATCCTTGGCGACCCGTCGCATGCTCAGGACCATTGGGGTTGGTTCTGTTTCTGGGCCGTCTTGATGGTGATATCAGGGGGCATAGGAATTGCGATCTTCCGTGTAAAGAGAACGCCAAACCACGAAATCACGTGGTCCAGAAATGGTCTTACGATACTTGGCGTTTTTGCCTCGGCTCTCGCCTTCAATTTTCCTCCGTCCTGGCGGACAGGATGGGATGTCGTTCCGTTGTGGAGCACGTTGATCGGCTGGATCTTCATAGTCCTGTCTTTAGCCGTGCTCGAACCAATCTGGAAGACCGAAACCAAGGCCACGGCTGAGAACACGGAGCTCAAACTTAGCAACCTCAGGCTGCAAGACGAGGCAAGGAACAGGAAGACCACTGTCGGGGAGGGAAGCCTTCTCCGGAAAGCAGGCAAGGCGAAAGGTGGCAAGAAATGAGCGCACCAAACCGTAAAGGGATCGGCTTGGGCGATGCCCTGCTGGTGTGGCTGGCCATCGGTTTCATTGTCGTGTTCGGTGGCGGAACGTACGCCGCCTTGCACCTCGGGTCATGGATGGCAGGGATCGAGGCTCCGCCGGCTCATCCGGTTGACCTGATCGTCGGCCTGATCAAGGGCCGTGTCCCGTGGCCCACCGAAGCCACAGTCGTTGTCTGCCTGATGGCCGGTGTGGTGCTGGCCTTGGCCATTGTCGTGCTCGTTGCCTGGAAGCAGGGTGCATCCCAGCGCGCCCGCGTCGATAAGGCCGCCCGCTACCTCGGTCGCGGGAAAGCACTGCACGCATTCTCCGAGAAGGGAGCCAAGGCCACCGCCGAGCGCCTGGGCATCACGGACACTCCGGGCATCGTTGTCGGCAAGGTCGTCTCCACGGGCCAGAAGTTCATTCAGTCCTGGGAAGACCTGTCTTTGGATATTTGGGGACCACGCACCGGTAAATCGACCTCACGGGTCATGCCCGCCATCCTCGACGCACCCGGCGCCGTGGTGTCGACGTCGAACAAGCGCGATGTCGTGGACGGCACCCGTGGCGTTCGCGAGCAAACGGCCCCGGTGTGGGTATTCGACCCGCAGAAGATCGCCCAGGAAGAACCGGACTGGTGGTGGAACCCGCTCTCCTACGTCACCGACGAAGAGAAAGCCTATAAACTCACCCAGCACTTCTCCGTCGGCTCCCGCGTGCCCGGGTCCAAACCCGACGCCTACTTCGACCCCAAGGCCGAAGACATTCTGGCCTCATACTTCCTCGCGGCCGCTCTCGGGGGCCTGCCCATCACGCAGGTGTACATCTGGGTCACCGAACAGGTCAACCGGGAGCCGATTAACATCCTTCGCGAGCATGATTACGAGCTGCAGTACAAGGGCCTTGAATCAACGCTGGAGCTGGCCGACAAGCAGCGCGACGGTATCTTCGGCACGGCCGAGAAGATGATCCAGTGTCTCAAGAGCCGGAACACGCTGCGCTGGGTCGCCCCAACCGGTGGTGCCACGGTGGCCGCGGATCCCCGCCGTCAGTTCAACCCGGCAGCTTTCGCTGCTTCGCAGGAGACGATCTACATCCTCTCCAAGGAAGGTGCCGGTTCGGCTGCGCCGCTCACCACTGCCCTGACGGTGGCCATCGCTGAGGCCATGGAAGAACGTGCCGAACGCAGCGGCGGCCGGCTTCCCAAGCCTGGTCTGTTCGCTCTCGATGAGTTGGCCAACGTCGTCCGGTGGGCCGGGCTCCCGGACCAGTTCAGCCACTACGGATCCAAAGGATTGATTGTCATGGGGATCCTGCAGTCCTGGTCCCAGGGCGTCGAGTTGTGGGGTGAGGCGAACATGCGGAAGATCTGGTCAGCGGCCAATGTGAAGGTCTATGGCGGCGGCGTCGCCGAAGCAGGCTTCCTCCGCGAGCTCATGGACCTGATCGGGGACTACAGCTACATCAACGTATCCACGTCCTCGGGCAAGTCCGGTTCCAGCCGCTCACGCCAAGAGGCCAAGGAACGCATCTTCGACGTCTCCAACCTCGCCGAACTGGACCGTGGCCGCGCCGTCGTCCTCGCCTCCGGCGCACCCGCCACGCTCGTCCGGACCATGCCCTGGTACACCGGACCCCACAAGGAAGCCGTGGCGGCATCCATCAAGAAATACAGCCCCCGCCCCGAACAACCATCCGTCCCGCTGCCACCTGCACCGGCCGCGAATCCCTGGGTCAGGACATAGGAAAGGGCGCCCCTCATGGCAACTGATTTTGACCTCTACGACACGGACACACCGGCCCCAGACACAGCCGACCAAGGAGCTGGGAAGGAGCCGGAACTCGTCTACGGCTCAGCGGAAGAATTCCTCCACGAGCAGCTGCTGCCCACCTACGTCCGCAACGTCACGGGCAAGACCGCCAAGTGGTGCATCGAGTGGTACTTCCACCCCGAGGCAATCTCACGTGTAGCGGCCCTCTGGCGGGCGTGGGAACACCTGCGACTGGACCCCGCAACCGGCATGAGCGTCTGGTGGCGCGACCACGCAGACCACCACATGAGAGTCCTCCTCGACCCGCATGGCCCCTTCTACAACTGCGACATGAAAGAACACCGCGACCCCGAACACCTCGAACCCCGCAAGGCGCCCCAGGGCTGGTTCCCCGACGTCAGAACCATCCAGCCCTAACTCAACCCCGGGGATGCGCTACGAACCCAAAGGTGCAACAAGCTGCTGCACAATTACCGATCGATAGAGTGGAGCCATGACCGACTCGCGCGCACTGTCCTTGCCCGAGGGCTACACCGACCTTCTCGCCACGCTCAAGGACCGCGTACGAGCAGCACGCATCACCGCCCTGCGAACCGTCAACACGCAACTCATCGAGCTGTATTGGTCCATCGGCAAGACAGTGCTGGAACGCCAACGGGTCGAACAATGGGGGAGCGGGGTCATGGGCCGTCTGGCCGATGACCTCCGGGCCGAGTTCCCTGACATGAAGGGCTTGTCACGACGGAACCTCTTCTACATGCGCGCGTTCGCGGCGGCCTGGCCGGAGACAATTGTGCAACAGCCTGTTGCACAATTGGCCTGGGGCCATATCACCGTCCTTCTGGACAAAACCACCACCGCCGAAGAGCGCAACTGGTATGCCGCCGCGGCCGTGGAATACGGGTGGTCGCGCAATGTCCTGCTGAACATGATGATGAACCGCTCGATGGAGCGTACCGGCACGGCCCCCTCGAACTTCACCCGCCAGCTCGCATCCCCGGACTCGGAGCTGGCCCAGCAGGTGGCCAAAGACCCCTACAACTTCGAATTCCTCGGGCTCTCCGGCGAAGTCGCAGAACGCGACCTCGAAAACGCCCTCACGAACAGGATCACCGAAACACTGCAAGAACTTGGCCCCGGGTTCTCCTTTGTCGGTCGCCAAGTCCACTTCGACGTCGACGGGGACGACTACTACATCGACCTGTTGTTCTTCCACATCGAACAGCTCCGGTACGTCGTTGTCGAACTCAAAACAGGCCGTTTCCGCCCGGCTTGGGCAGGGCAACTCAATTTCTACGTGGCCCTCGTTGACGACATGCTGCGCCGCGAGCATCACAACGAAACCATCGGCATCCTGATCTGCGGGACCAAGAACGAACGCAGCGTCCGGTACAGCCTCGGCCGCTCCACCTCCCCCATGGCAGTCGCCGCCTACACCTACGACAAACTCCCCGCAGCAGAACAACAAGCACTCCCCACCGAAGGACACCTCGTCGCAGCCCTCGACTGGGCCGAACAGGACGACGAGAGTATCGCCTATGAGGACGCGGGTAGTCAGTAATCCAAAGGGCCTTGGACCATTGCGCCAGACGGCGCAAGCGAAGCAATTTGTCGACACCTGCCTGGACAAGTAGGCGCCCGACTCGCGTGAGCTCATTGCCGGGGTGTGAAACAGCAGGGTATTGGGCCCCAGTGGTGGGTTGGGTTTGCGCAGCAGCTTGCTCGCAACCCCCGGCGCGGGATCAAAGAAGAACCTAACCACATTTGGGTCTGGTCTCGGCACAGCCGTTCTGTCATCATTTCGCTCAAGCATCTGTACGGCTTCATGGCAGGGGGCGAGTGTGGCGGAGACCGCAACCGGACGGGACCCGGACCCGACGCCGTCGAGGAGTCTGAAACAACGGATGCCAGGGCAGGGCGTAATCGAGCATCTGTTGGCGCTGCAGGGGCAACAGCGGCCCCGGCCGTTCATACACAGGATATTCGGGGTAGATCCGTTGGCGGCCGGGAGTCGCTCTTGGTACAAGGGCGCTCTCGGCGAAATCGCAATTGGACACCTCCTCAGTTGCCTCGGCCCGGACTGGACCGTGCTGCACGCAGTTCCCGTAGGTGCCAAAACCGCCGACATCGACCATGTCCTCATCGGGCCCTCGGGTGTCTTCACGATCAACACCAAGAACCACAGTGGCCAAAGTGTCTGGGTCGCAGGACACGTCATGATGGTCGCGGGCAAGAAACAACGCCACATCCAAAACGCCCGTTACGAAGCCACCCGAACAGCGGACCTGCTCGGACGTCAGGTACGCGCCGCGGTCCCAGTTACCGCCGTCATCGTCGTCCGGAACCCCAAAACCTTGAAAATAAAGGAACAACCCATCGGCGCAGTAGTCCTCACCGACCAGCAACTGAGCTTCTGGCTCAGCTCCCGCCCGGTCATCCTCAACTCCCGGCAGGTCCAACTACTCGTCACAGCCGCCGAAAAGCCAAGCACCTGGCATGGCAACCCACAACCACCCACAGACCAGGTCCTCTTGCGTGCCCGATTCTCGGCCCTCCAAAAGAGCATCAACCGGTCCCGGGTGATACGCGGGGCATGGGCGCTGGGTGTGCTACTCACACTGCCGATCCTGACGCTGGCAAGACTAAATGGGTACTAGGGATGGCTATCACGCGGCGTCCGCTGGCCTGCTGAAGCCCTGCTGGCCATCAGGGAAAGACATCATCTCCGCCGATAAGCACCCATATGTCGTCTTCGTGGAAAGAAGTCGGTGCTGGGCGAGGACGCAGGCGTCAGGACGCGGCTAAGCGCCCGTAAAGGGATCCCCTACCGGGCGCTGCACCCGACCTCGCTATCTTTCATGGCTAGTGTTTCGGGACGCTGCGGTTAGCACGGGCGGGTCCTCGGCAGGCTCTTTATATCAAGTGATTTCAGATTCAGGCGATGACGGTCTAACCTGCCTCATGACCGTCTGGATCATTGCCTCGAATTACGCCACCCTAAGAAGCGAGGGTGCTTTCCGAGACCTCGATGACGTGAACTGGAGCGAGACGAGATCGGCACACATCGCCCTTGGCGATGTCGTCTACCTCTACATCACGGAGCCGGTTTCGGCGATCGGCATCAAGTGTTCCGTGACGGCAGTCGGCCTTCCGGAGCCGGATATCGACGACCGGGGCTACTGGGTAGACGAGAAGGCCGTGATGAATCGCATGAAGCGCCGCAGCTGGATGCGGCTTAGGCGAATAGCGGTGTTCAGCGACGAACAGCGTGCCCAGCTGACAGGCCGGGTGCTTGAATCACACGGTCTGCATGGAGCACGCGTGCAAGGCCGACGCCGCGCAACAAGTGAGCTCCTCACGTATATCGAATCAGTAGAGCAAGGGGAAGTGCCACAGGCGATGACGCCCTCGCCGAGGCGGCCGAGTCCGAGCCGAATGAAGTCGCACGCTTTGCGGGGCAGATCACCCGAGGCGATTATGCCGTGCACGACCAGATCGTGTCCGCCAAGACTCGTGGCAGTGCGCAACGAGCGTTCGCTCAAGCGCTCAAGAGCAACTACAACTGGCGCTGCGCAATCACGGGCATCTCGAAGCCAGACTTCTTAGTCGCATCGCACATCGTGCCCTGGAGCAAGGCGCCAGGCATCAGGCTCGACCCGAGAAATGGGATATGCCTTTCAACCTTCGTGGACCGCGCGTTCGACACGGGATATCTCCGGGTCGGACCAGATTACGTTGTTCGGATCGACTGGGTGAAAGTAGGCGATGATGGGGTCGCTAAAGGGTGCACTCCAGCCCTTCGATGGCGTGCTTTTGGCGATGCCATCGCGCGACGTCCCAGAGCCGGACTACCTCCGGCGACGCCTTGCCAGCGAATTCACCGCGAACCGTTAGCCGATCGCCTACCGGGAGGCCTCGAAAAGGATGAGCTCTGACTGACCGTCGTCACCGGTTACTCCTCGAATCTCCGAGAATCGTGCGATCGGCCGGAAGTTGAGAGCCTCATGCATCCTGATGGATGCCGTGTTGTGTTCGTTTGTGAAATAGTACGCAGTCGAATCCCGGGACCAGATCCATTCCAATCTCGCCCGGGTTAGTGCAAAACCGATTCCTTGCCGGCGGAACGCCGGAGCGACTTCCACGCCGCCGAGATAGTGGCCCGCTGGAGCGTTGTCTTCGGGAGTCGGGTGGAAATGCGTCTTGGCCACGCCGACTACTTCGTCCTGTGTGATAGCCACCAGAACGACGCGGTCGCTCCTAGGAGCGATCATCTCGCTGGTCCAGCGAGTTCGTCCACTGGCATCGCAGACCGCATTCACATGTCCCAGGTCATCCATGGTGGCGTCACGAACCTGCATAGGCACAGCGTACCGGGAAGGGCTGAACCGCTCCGTCGTTCCCGTCCGTAAGCCGGTCCTCCGCCGGCCGCGTCCAGGCCCACTCGGCGCGCGGCAACACTTTCTTCGTTTCAGGGTTCCCTAATCCCGTAATTCCCGCCCGCAAAACAGCCGGGTGAAGGTGCCCTGAACGCTGCATGTCCGCCCTGCATGTGCTGAATTTGGATTGAGAGGCTGCGCGGACCCCTGGGTATCCTCATGCGCTTTCCCAAGTAGCCGCCCTTTTGAATTGAGGGTGTGAGATTTGAGGACACTCGCGATCATTGCGAAGCTTTCATGGATGGATTCTTTTCACTTTCGGCCTGACCCGCGGCGTACACCAAGCCCTTGGTCTTTCCCGTACCGCCACAGGACCACGTCCATGATCCGCAGCTCGGACAATGGCAGCTCTACTTCTGATAGCCGGTGAATCTCTGCCAGGCGCTCGGGCAGACCGGTGCCGTCGGTCAGGAGCCGGTGCCAGTTCATCCACTGGTCTCTAGAACTGCGCTTGCCGATGACCTGGCCGATGACTTCATCCCAGATGGGAATCAGATGGGGGCGCTTCCTGGCCATGATCTTGCTTGCGGTCGTGGCGCCTATTCCCCAGCGGTTGTCCTTCGTGCTGCGCAGCTCGTCCCAGAGCAGGGCCGCGGGGCCAAGGTCAGTGAGCAGCGATGCGGCGTTCTGGCGGCTGAGGCTGCTGAGCGCGATGCCGGTAGGGATCTGTTTCAGCAGACCTGTAATACGCGCTGCTGTATGTGGCTCAGCGAGTCGCACCATGGCTTTCGCCGGGACGGTGACGCTAAGCATTGACACAGCCACGGCATCGCTGTCCGTGATGACGTCTCTGTTTGCGGTGTCTCCACGGCCTGCCCATTCATCGAAGTAGCTTCCAGTGCTGAGAAGCCCCTTCTTGTCGGTGTCGCGATAGTAGCGACGGAGTAGCTTGGCCGCCGCTTTCACGTTCTGATCGCTCAGGATCTCGGGTAGTTCCACGGTGCCCCCTCGGATTTCCACAGGCGTACTACTGACGTACGCTGCGTCAGCCTCTCACAACTTTGCCCGGGATCAGGCAACGGCATGCAGTGCTTAGAGTGTCAGCATGGAACCTGAGTTTGATGCCTGCGACATGCAGATGACCACGAGCGAGGCCGCGGCTTATCTGAGCGGCCCAGTGGGTTTCGAGCTGAGCGCGAAGTTCCTCCGTGGCTTGCGATACGTGAGCCGCGGTCCGGTAGTCGAGAAGCGCGGCTCCCGCCTGGTCTACCGGAAGTCCACCTTGGACGCTTTTCTCCGCGAGAACGGTTCTGACCCCACGGACTGGTACGCGGGAATGTGGCGAGAAGTCGCCGGCCAGCTGCGCGCCATAGCCCACTCAACAGGCGACGACGGCTTCAACCCGCTGATCGACACACTGGAGAAACGCGACGCGCGGGACGACTGGGACGCCGACGACGCGAAGTAGGACGACTGGCACCCCTTCTCAGGCCTGCAACGGCTCGTCGCAGGCCTTGCAGGCTTTCCGGGTTCCAACGCTGGTCTCTTCGACGACCAGCAGCCTTTTGGGGTTCTCATCCCAGACATTGCCTACTGAGTTGCACCATGCCGGGTGATAAACCTTTCCTGTGCTGACTGCATACACCTGGCCCCGGCCTACCTTGGGCGATCCGTCGCTGCGGCGTGATGCAGGCTCGACGGCACGCAGTTCCCCTAGATCTTTGGCTTCCTGCTTGGCCTTGGACGCCGCCTGCCACGCTCGACGCTGGCGCGGCGTCATACTGGAGCCTCAGCTTCTGAGTGGGTAGCAACGTCAATGAGAGTGCCATCCGTATCCGTGATCGTGGCTATGCCTTGCTTGAGTGCGGCCTTAGAACACTTTTTGCAGCCGCTCAGGAGGAACCAACTGCGGGCAACACCGCCTGTCTTTTGACCGCACAGCGTCGTGAACAGCGCCGACTTCAAAGCAAGGTGGGTTGAGGTGCCACCGGCCGTGTTGACCACCATGATGTCCTGGGTGCGCTTCCAATCCGGGCCGTATGCTTCATTGGCGAGGATGTCTGGCACGCTGTTGCGGATAATGCCCTGTTCGGGTTCAGACATAAGGCTATTTTATGTGCGTCCTCTTTGCCGCAGTGGGATCACAGCGCCACTCCGTCAGAACCACACAAACTAGTCATGCGGAAGCAATCTCGCCTTAACTGACAGCGGCCTCCCCTCGCTAAGGTGCGTCTCTTTGATGAGTGCTGTCACGGCGCGTATGGTCGCGGGGTCGTCCTGGCAGCGGCCCTCTCCCGGCAGCAGGCATGAAAGGACTTTACTTAAGTCTCCGTCCAATCAAAGGATCCTTTGATTAGACGGCCTGAGGCGGACCCAGTGGGCGACGGGAATCCCTGCTGGGCAGAAGCGGCACGGTCTCAAAAATGCGTCTATCTCGATGTCCTCAGCTACAACGGTTTCCGACCCTTGTTGAGACTGGCTGAGCAGGGGTTAGTAGCTGAGCGGGCCCAAATGGGCTTACTGGCCGGTCACGGAGCTGCTCTTTGCGGAGGTGGCCGATGCGGTCTCCCGGTTGTACCGAGTGCACTGCTTCGCTGGGCTGCGGCGTCCGCGTTACCGCGTGCGAGGATACGGACCAGTTCTCCGTGGTGGTCGATGGTTAGCCGCCGAATAACGTGCTGAACTTTCGGTACATCACTCTGTGGATCCCTCCTGCCGGCTGTTTGGGGCTGAGTACGAGCCTCTTCCGCAGAGGCAGCCCCGCTGAACAACCAGGCGAAGACTTACTGGCAAGGTAGCGGTGCCTGCGCGGAGCGTGCTACAGACGCCTCGGCAGCATCTTCCGAACCCTTGCGGACCGTTGACACTTAAGTCATGGCCAACGTAGATTCACATGTCAAGTAATGCTAGACGGCCGATAAGGCCGGAGGCTGGTCCCTGCGGGCTTCGAAAGCAAACCAGCTGTCATCCCACAGGAGGAGTCTCAGATGTCCATTGTCCAGCATCGGCCGTCCCGGAGGGCACTGGTTGTTGGAGCGACCGGGATCGCAGGATCGGCAATAGTTGAGCAACTCACCGAAGGCGACTGGGAGGTTGTAACCTTGTCGCGCACGCCCGTTGAGAGAGCCGGCGTCCGCCATGTATCTGCTGATTTGCAGTCTCTGGACAGCTTGACGGAGGCCCTTCGGAACGAAGAGATCACGCACGTTTTTTTCACTGCCTGGATACGCAGAGAAACGGAAAACGAAAACATCGACGTCAACTCGGCCTTGCTCCGGAACCTTCTGTCTGCAGTGGAATCCTCACCCGTTCAGCATGTCGCCCTACTGACTGGCCTGAAGCAGTACCTCGGGCCCTTTGAATCCTTTGGCAAAGGCAGTATGCCTGACACGCCGTTTCACGAGGAAGAACCGCGGCTGGACAGGCCAAATTTCTATTACGCACAAGAAGACGTGCTGTGGGAGGCCGCAGCGAGGCGGGGCTTTACATGGTCTGTTCACCGTTCCCACACGATTATTGGGCACGCGGTAGGAAACGCCATGAATATGGCTCTGACACTCGCCGCACAGGCGACGATTTGTCGGGAGCTTGGCCGGCCGTTCGTCTTCCCCGGCTCTGCAACTCAGTGGAACAGCCTTGTCGACATGACGGACAGCGAGGTGTTGGCGGAGCAGATGATTTGGGCCTCTACTACGGAGGGCGTAGGCAACGAGGCCTACAACATTGTCAACGGTGATGTCTTCCGCTGGCGCTGGATGTGGCCCCGCTTGGCAGGGTACTTCGGCGTTGAGGCCGAAGGATTCAGCGATTCTCCTCGCCCGCTAGAAGACCAAATGAAGGGAATGGAGGAGGTCTGGGAAGGCATCGCGGCGAAATACGGGCTTGCAGAACCGGACCTCAGCCGGGTGGCATCCTGGTGGCATTCCGACAGTGACCTGGGCCGGGACATTGAGGTTGTCGCAGACATGAGTAAGTGCCGGCTCGCTGGTTTTACAGGCTACCGAAGAACCCTCGATTCCTTTATTCGGCTGTTCGACAGGTACAAGGCCGACAACATCATTCCTCAGTAAGGCTGAGAAGCCGCAGGGGCGCACCACACTGGCAGGGGAGGGTGCGCCCCATACCTACGGTAAAAATTTCAATGTCCTCTCCGCTGTGCTGGGATGACCCCGGCGCCCAAGGCGTCACAGAAAAGTCCACGTGGACCACCCGGATCGGGGGAAATGCGAATACCCACATCCTTGCTCCGATCTATAGCGTGATCAGAGTCGTGTCCCTCTCCAGTGGACAGGCGTTTTGCGGGTCCGGCGAAGGGTACTAGGGGGTCTAGGCCCTAAGGAACGTAGGGTTTTCACACAAGTGTGAGTTGGACCATCTACCTACTTGACGTAGACCACAACGAGAGTGTCTACTATTACTGAACGGTTCGTAACGCAGCAGTGTACAAAAAGGTTCACGAGAGCGAACGACCGTGCAGGTTCGTAAGGATGCGGGCCATGCAATAAGGAGATTCAGCGATGTGCAGGAGCTACGCCTGTTCAACACCGCACTCCGGAACAACGGATGCGAAGATTGGGAGGCTGACATGAGGCTGCAAGGCAAAGTTGCCATCATCACCGGCGGTGCGCGCGGAATTGGCCGCGCTTCAGCCGAACTGTTTGCTGAAGAAGGCGCTCAGGTCGTTGTTGCAGACCTCAGCCTTGGAGAAGACTTTGCCAGCGACCGCGTTGCGTTCAAAGAACTGGACGTAACGGATGAACAGTCTTGGAAGCGCGTTGCTGAAGAGACCGTGAGTGAGTTCGGACGGATCAACGTCCTGATGAACAATGCGGGCATGGTGGGCTCCTACGAGCCAATCGATTCCATCTCTATCGAGGACTGGAACCGAGTGGTGGCAGTGAACCAGACAGGCCCGTTCCTCGGTATCCGCACTGTCGTTCCCTACATGCGTTCCAACGGTGGCGGTTCGATCATCAACGTTTCCTCCATCTGGGGAATCGCGGGGGCAGCAGGCGTCGCGGCCTACACGGCCAGCAAAGGCGCCGTCCGGCTCATGAGCAAGAACGCAGCATTGACGTATGTTGGCGACGGCATCCGTGTCAACTCTCTGCACCCGGGCATCATCGAAACCCCCATGATCGCTGCCCAGGACGTAGACGTCACTGCCGGTGTTGTCGAAGCAACCCCGATGAAACGACTGGGCAAGGCCCGTGAGCTCGCATACGGAGCTCTCTTCCTCGCCAGCGACGAATCCAGCTACATGACTGGCGCGGAGCTCGTCATCGACGGCGGCTATACCGCCCCGTAATCTGGCGGCTCTTTCAGGAAACACCCTTCCTCTCACCGCACACACCCAAGATCTACCTCCCGACGTTTGTCGTGGAATCACAACAGGGACACACCATGGAACTTCGCTCTTCACACGCTCCGCCAGGAGATACAACGCCCCACACAGAAATTGAAGCCCTGGAGCACGAGAGATTCGACGCCATCGTCGAAGGTGACTTGGAGAAGTTCGCCAGTCTCTGTCACGAACGACTCGTCTATACCCATTCTGACGGGTCCCGAGACACGTTGGATTCCTACCTCGGCAAAGTTCGCCGAGGAGTCTACAACTACAGCCGGATCTCCCACCCGGTGGATCAGATCATTGTCATCGGGGATGTAGCCCTCGTAGTAGGCCGGATGACCGCCGATCTAACTATCAATGGGACCCCGAAAAGACTGGACAATACCTCCCTTGCCGTCTGGGTTCGGGAAGCAGACCAGTGGAAGTTCCTCGCATATCAACCAACGCCTGCACCAACCGTGATTCCCCAGCAGAGCAGCTGAGCGAAAAGCAGCGTCCCCAACACCAATATTTCCAACACCGTTCTACAAAGGAGTAAGACCAGTGAAAAAGACCCCTTACACCGCGGCCGCCGTACTGGCTGTTTCCGTTGCAGTGGCACTGACCGGATGCAATCGTGGCGACACGGCAGGTGCTGATGCGGGGGCAACCAACGTGGGTTTCTCTGCAGGCTTCTTGGACTCCCCGTTCAACTCCGGCCTTGTTAACGCTGTTATCAAGGAAGCCAACACCTCTGGTAGTGGCCTGAGCATGATGCCGGCAACAGACGCCCAGAGCGACCCCGCCAAGCAAGTTACTGACGTCAATACATTGCTGTCCCAGGGCGCCAAGGGCATCGTGATGTTCCCGACTGATAGCGACGCCATCGTTCCGGCCATCGAGGCAGCCAATGCCCAGAATGTGCCCGTGATCACGACCGACGTCGCCGCGAACGGCGGCAAGGTTTACATGAACATCCGCGCCAACAACGTCGATATGGGTGTAAAGGTCTGCGAGCAGCTGGGCAAGCTGACCGGCGGCAAGGGCCGGATCCTTGAGATCCATGGCGACCTCGGGACGAGCTCCGGGTACGACCGGAACAAGGGCTTCAACGAGTGCATCAAGGAGAAGTTCCCCGGCATTGAGGTCGTCTCCAAGGACGCTAAGTGGAAGACCGACCAGGCGGTGAACGTCGCCCAGACCCAGCTCACCACCAGCTCCTACGACGGCATCTTCCTCGCCAGTGACTCCGTCATGCTCAATGGTGTCCAGTCAGTGATGAAGGACAACGGCAAGTTGTTCAAGGCTGGCGAAGCAGGACACGTCCCGCTGGTCACCATCGACGGAACCGCTGGTTCACTCCAAGCCGTGCGTGATGGATACGTTGACGCCGTGATCTCCCAGCCTGTCGACCTCTACGGCAAGTACGCCGTTTCCTACCTCAAGGACGCCTTGGCAGGCAAGCAATACAAGACCGGCCCCACCGATCACAACAGCGAGATCGTCGACTACAAGGGCAATCTCGCCGACATGCTGCCGGCCACTGTTGTCACCAAGGAAAACGTTGACGCCACGTCACTGTGGGGCAACGCAAAGAAGTAGCCAGACTTTCTGGGCAACAACAACTAGACGAACAGGAGGTGGGCACGAACCATGCGGACTTTGTCAGAAGGAACTGAACCATTGCAACGCGAACGCGACGCCACCATCGACATCCGAGGACTCGTCAAGAGCTTCGGCCCTACACGAGCCCTCCGCGGTGTTGACCTTCTGGTCTCCCGCGGGGAGTGCCACGCACTTCTGGGCCGCAACGGTGCGGGAAAATCAACCCTCATCGCGATCCTTACCGGCCTGGAGAAGGCAGACGAAGGCAGCATCCAAATCTCGGGCGGCGAAGAAGTCGAATCAGCCCCCGATCAGGAACTGATCGCCTGCGTCTACCAAAAGAGCACGCTCGTGCCCGACCTCACTGTCGCCGAAAACATCACACTCGGTGCATACCCCCGCACCAAATTCGGCCTCGTCGACTGGAAGCAAATCAACAGCAAAGCCCTTGAGCTGCTGGAAGAGTGGGGCCACGGCGCCTTGGCCGAACGCTTGGTCGCCGATCTCGAGCCCATCGAGCGGAAGATTGTCGAGGTCTGTCGAGCCCTCTCGCGCGGGCCGCGAATTCTGTTGCTCGATGAGCCCACCGCAGGCCTGGACGGAGGCGGCGTTGAAGAGCTCTTCCACCAGATCAGGAAACTCAAGAGCAGTGGTGTCACGATCATCTACGTCTCACACCACCTCGAGGAGATCTTTGAGATCTGCGACCACGTAACGATCCTGCGCGATGGCAGCGACGTGCTCAGCAAGCCCGTACCGGACATGACCATGGACGAACTGATCCAGACCATGACCGGAAGCCAAGGAACCCCGAAGACCGAGCGGCAAGCCGAGACGCCATACGAGCTGACCGGAGACATTCAGCTAGCCATCGAGGATCTGCACGTAACGGACCGCGTCCGCGGCTTCAACGTACAGATCCAGGCCGGGGAGTGCATCGGTCTGACCGGTCTGGACGGTGCCGGCCATGTCCAGATCGGTCAGGCGATCGCAGGGCAGCTGACACCCAGCAAGGGCAAGATCGTCCACCGCTCGACCGAACTTCCGGCAGGTCACGCCCTCGCAGCCATCAAAGCAGGAATTGGTTTCGTGCCAGAGGACCGGCACGTCAACGGTTACGTTCCGGAGATGTCCATCGAAGAAAACGCCACCTTGACGATTCTTCACCGGATCCGGAACCGCTTCGGGCTGGTCGATGAAAAATCACGCAGGACCACCTTTGAGAAGCTCTCCAGCACCTGGTCGATTGTCTGCAGCGGACCCACCCAGAACGTGGAGGAACTCTCGGGCGGCAACCAGCAGAAAGTGGTGCTGGCCCGGGCCCTGGCTTCGGACCCGGACACCGTGGTCGTGATCAACCCGACAGCAGGCGTTGATATCGCGGCCAAGGAATCGATCTATCAAACCCTCGCCGGCCTCACGCGGCAAGGAAAGTCCGTCATCGTCATCTCTTCCGATGACGATGACCTCAGGATCTGCGACCGCGTCTTCGCCATGTACAAGGGCCGGCAGGCAGCGGAGTTCAAGCGCGGATTCGCCGAAGACGAGCTCATCAAGAGTGTGCAGAGTGGGGAATCAGCTTCCTCCACCAATTCCCCCGAAATACAGGAGTAACCCATGTCCACCACCACTTTGGCGAGCCGTCCGGCAGCCAGTGCGCCCTCGAAGTGGCAGCAGATGAAGCAGTCCAGCGTCATGCGCGAATTCGCGCTGATTCCTGCCATCATTGCCGTGCTCATCGTCGGCTACATCCTCTCGCCCCAGTTCCTGACCGTGAACAACCTAGTCAATAACGTGCTTGTGACCTCAGCGGTCCTGGGCGTCGTCGTTGTAGCCGAAAGCATTATCCTCATTTCGGGGTACTTCGACCTTTCGCTCGAATCAATCGTCGGCTTCGCTCCCATGCTCGCGGCTTGGCTGATCATCCCGGACGCGCTGGGCGGTGGAGGCCTGGAATGGCCTCCTGCCCTGGCTATCGCCATCGGCTTCGTGGTCGCCATTGTTGTCGGGCTCGTCAACGGCTTCCTCGTCGCTAAGCTGAAGCTGAACGCCTTCATCGTCACTCTGGCCATGCTGATCCTGCTGCGCGGCTTCACCATGGGCCTCTCGGGCGGCCAAACCCTCAGCGCCCTGCCGCCGGCCATGCGCTTCCTCGGAACCACGAGCATCTTCGGTGTCTCTATCCAGGTTTGGCTTTTCATCCTCATTTTCGCTGTCGCCTGGCTTTTCATGCGCAGTCACCCGGTAGGAAGGAAGCTCTACGCCATGGGCGGCAACGAGGCCGCAGCGGAAGCCGCAGGTATCAAGACGAAACGCCTGACCATCTCTGTGTTCGTCGCTGGTGCGATCATTGCCGCCTTCGCCGGATTCATGATGACGGCACGTATCGCCTCGGCCACCTCCAACCAGGGTGATGGCCTGATCTTCACGGTGTTCGCAGCAGCAGTTATCGGCGGCATCAGCCTCAACGGCGGCAAGGGCTCGATGATCGGGGCCTTCCTCGGCGTCGTGATGCTCAGCCTCATCGAGAACATCCTCACCCTCTCCCGGGTTCCCAGCTACTGGGTCCAGGCGACCTACGGCGCCATCATCATGATCGCGTTGCTCGTCAACCACTTCACCGGAACGCGGGACACCCGCCGCGCGGTATAACCCCTACGAAAGGACCATAACCTTGAGTACTCCACTGGTACTGTCTGACACTGGCGCCCCCAGCGCCCTGCACGGCCTCCACGGCGGACGCGGCGTCGACCACTGGAAGCGCTTCGTCACCGGCCTGATGCTTCACGCGGACTGGGACTCCTTCGAGCACAACCGCCTCGAAGTCGGCGGCCTGATCGGCGAGCACATCCACACCCGCACCGAAGAAATCTACTTCGTCGTCAGCGGCAAGGGCTGGATGAAACTGGATGACGAAGAGCGCGAGGTGGGCCCGGGCGACCTCATCATGACCCCGCTCAACAGCCGGCACTCCATCGAGAACACCGGCGACGTGGACCTGGAATTCATCGTCGTTGAAGCCTTGCCGCCCTCCATAGTCGAGCGCCTCCCCGGATACCGCCCGACCGAAGTCGGCGCGTAAGCGACGCTGAAAGGAAACACCTGATGTCCAAGAAATTCGTAAACCTCTTCAACGAACCAAGCAACATCACCGAAGTGATGGAAGGACCCTGGAACGACATCCGGGTGGAAAAAGTCGCCGCAGGCGAGGCGCTGGAACTCGAATCCGTATCGGTCGAACATGCCTGCTTCGTCATCGCCGGCACCGGCACCATCCACAACGGAGACGGCGCGACCTTCCCGGTCAAGGCACAGGGGGCCTTCGCCATCCCCTCCGGCGGCCGCGTGCGCCTCGAAGCAGCTGACGAGCTGTCAGTACTGCACATCGAAATGAGCCTGTAGGCGTGAGCACCACAACATCCGGACCCCGGCTGGCAGGGAAAGTCGCGGTCGTGACCGGCGGCGCCGACGGCATCGGCCGCGGCATCACTGAAATGCTCGCCAAGCACGGGGCCAGGGTAGCCGTGTTCGACATACGCGGGGAAGCAGCAGCTGCAACGGCCGCCGAGCTCGCGAAGCAAGGCCTCGACGTGATAGCGCAGACAGTCGACGTCACGAACGAGGAATCGGTGGCCACCGCCATGGAGGCAGTCTGGAACAAGTGGGGGGCGTTGCATGTCCTGGTGAACAATGCCGGCGTCTCCGGCCCACCGCAGGCGACGGATGAGGTCGATCTCGCCGAATGGCAGTCCATGTTCGCCGTCAACGTTCAAGGACCCTTCCTGTGCACCAAGCACGCTGTCCCCTACCAACGCCGGACACCCGGTGGGAAGAGCATCGTGAACATCTCATCCATCTACGGGTTGATCGGCAACGCTGACGCCCCCAGCTACCACGCAGCCAAAGGTGCAGTCCGCCTCATGGCCAAGACCGATGCCGTCACCTACGCACCAGAAGGTATCAGGGTCAACGCGGTATGCCCCGGAAGCATCATGACCGAGTTCAATCTCCGCAAGGCCGACGAGATCCCGGGCTATCTGGACGACATGATTGCCCTTCACCCCGTCGGGCATATCGGAGAACCTGAAGACATCGCCTATGGGGTGCTGTACCTGGCATCAGATGAGTCCCGCTTCGTCACAGGCACAGAACTCGTCATCGACGGCGGATACACCGCCCAATAACTGTTTCCACTGCTTCAAAGGAGAACTCGTGAGCACCCCACTCGCAGGCAAAGTCGCCATCATTACCGGCGCAGGCCAAGGCATTGGCAGGGCCATCGCCCTGCGTCTTGCCAAAGACGGAGCCGACATCGCCATCCTCGACCTCAACATCGAGAAAGCCCAGATGGTCATCGCCGAAATTGAGACCATGGGTCGGCGCGGCTACGCTACATCGACGGACGTTAGCGACCGTGATTCCCTGCACGCTGCCGTTGAACGTGCCGAGAAGGAGCTGAACGGCTTCGATATCATGATCAACAATGCCGGCATCGCCCAAGTACTGCCCTTGCTTGACGTCAAACCTGCCGACTTCGAAAAGATCAACAACATCAACATCGGCGGTGTGCTCTGGGGTATTCAGGCCGCAGCTGCTAGTTTCATCAAGCGCGGCGTCAAGGGCAAGATCATTAACGCTGCTTCGATTTCGGCCCACAAAGGCCAGCCGATATTCGGGGTCTACTCGGCCACCAAGTTCGCAGTCCGCGGCCTCACGCAGGCCGCCGCTCAGGAATATGCCCGTTACGGAATTACCGTCAACGCATACTCTCCAGGGACTGTGGGCACGGAGATGTGGGAGCAGATCGACCGCATCATGGCCGAACGCGACGGGGTTGCCATCGGGGATTCCTTTAAGAACCAAGCCAGCGGTATCGCACTTGGCCGGCCTTCGACGCCCGAAGACGTTGCAGGTTTCGTCGCCTACCTTGCCGGACCGGATTCGGACTACATGACGGGCCAGTCGCCACTGATTGATGGCGGGATGCTCTTCATCTAACGCCCGTGCCGGGACCGGTAAAAGCCCACCGGCCCCGGCACGTTTCATGGCCCCAAGGGGCCGGAATACCACAAGAACACCGATACAGGGAGAACGTCCACAATGAGCACGGACCTAGGACCCGAGACACTCACCGCGGCGGTCATCGACAGCTTCAAGAACACCCCGGACGACCGGCTAAAAGAGATCTTGGAGAGTCTGACCCGCAACCTGCACACGTTCGTCCGTGAGGTCAGCCCCAGCATCGAAGAATGGGAAGCTGCAATCGACTTCCTGACCGCCACTGGACAGAAATGCGACGACGTTCGCCAGGAATTCATCCTGCTCTCGGATGTCCTGGGCGTTTCCATGATGGTCGAAACCATCAACGACGCTGAAACCCCTGACGCCACAGACTCAACTGTGCTCGGTCCCTTCCACATGGTCGAGTCCCCGGCACGGGCTCTCGGCGACAACGTCTCACCCGAAAGCGAAGGCGACATCTGCGTCGTGCGGGGAAAGATCGTCTCAGTCTCAGGAGAGCCCATCCCTGGGGCCCAGATCGATGTCTGGCAGGCAAACACCAAGGGCTTCTACGATGTCCAGCAGCCCGGCATCCAAAGCATCGGCAACGGCCGCGGTCTGCTGCACGCCGACGAGAACGGCGAATTCCACTTCCGCAGCGTCGTTCCTGCCTACTATCCCATCCCGACCGATGGCCCCGTGGGTAGCTTGCTGAACGCGACCGCACGTCACCCTTACAGGCCAGCGCACATCCACTTCATCGTTACTGCGCCAGGGTTCAAGGAATTGACCACCCACATCTTTGTCGGTGGCAGCGAGTACATCGACTCGGACGCCGTGTTCGCAGTCAAGGAAAGCCTCGTTAAGCCGTTCACAGTTAACTCAGATCCTGCGGCCGCCACCGGCTTCGGCGTCGGCTCACCCTTCGTTGAAGGGGTCATTGACATCGTGTTGCACCCCGAAGCGCAGCCCCTCAGCACTACCACCGAAAAGACCAAGGAGATCGTTCGATGAAGGACTTCCAGTACCAGGCCCTCCCGATGCGCGTAGCTTTCGGCGCAGGATCACTCAAGACTCTCGCTGATGAGGTCAAGGAACTCGGCCTCAGCCGGGTGCTGGTCCTCTCAACCCCTTTCCAGGAGGACCTGGCCAAGGAAGTATCGGATCAGCTCGGTGATCTAAGCGCCGGAGTGCACGCCGAAGCCGAGATGCATGTGCCGATCGAATCGGCCCATCGTGCCCGCGAGGTAGCAAAGGCCTCGGGAGCCGACGGATATGTTGCCGTTGGGGGAGGATCTACCACCGGACTCGGCAAAGCCATCGCCTTGGAATTCGGCGCACCCATCATTGCAGTACCAACTACCTATGCTGGATCTGAAATGACCCCGATCTGGGGCCTGACAGCCGATGGTGAGAAGAAGACCGGCCGAGACCCCAAGGTTCTGCCCACCAGTGTCATCTATGACCCGGAACTGACCTTGACACTCCCCGTCGGTATGTCGGTTACCAGCGGCTTCAATGCCATCGCCCACGCCGTCGAGGCGCTGTACGCTCCCGACGGATCACCGATCATCTCGCTCATGGCCGAAGAGGGAACACGTTCGCTGGTCAATGCCTTGCCCTTGATCGTGAAGGACCCGACTGCGACAGATGCCCGCTCGGAAGCCCTATACGGTGCCTGGCTCTGTGGCGCGACCTTGGGTGCGACAACTATGTCACTGCACCACAAGCTCTGCCACACCCTTGGCGGCACCTTTAACCTTCCCCATGCCGAGACCCACACAGTGGTTCTGCCCTATGCCTTGGATTACAACGCTGCCGACGCTCCAGAAGCCGTCGAAGCGCTTCGCCGCGCCACCGGCGCCGAAAATCCTGCCGCTTACCTGCGCAAACTGAGCCTGGAACTCGGTGCACCGTCTTCCCTGCGGGAACTCGGCCTGACTGATGGCGATGTCGAAACCGTCGTGGAGATGGCCACGCGCAATCCTTACTCCAACCCCCGCCCCGTCACCGCCGAGGGAATCCGGACTCTCGTCGCCGCGGCCCTCAACGGCCACGACATCTAGCTCGTGTCCAGAGCGGCATTCAGGGTGGAGAGTGGACCAAGACCTCTGAAACTACTGCCTCTGTGACACGAAAACCCCGCAGCCCGTCATGCAGGCTCGGGTAGCTAAGGGTCAGGCGGCCGGCGACTCCTTCCCGGCCGTCTGACCCTCCAAGCCCGCGAAACTAGGCTCCGCTGCCAGGCATCTGAGCACGGAAGACACGGACCAGAGGAACCACCAGACAAGAGAGGGAGAGCTCTGAACACCAACCGCGAACTCGCACAAAACTGGACCCATCTTCTTCCTGGCGACAGGGTCACCGTCGTGCTCCCGGACAGCCGGGAGTTCCTGGCCACAGTTGACAACAAGACGGAGAACTCGCATATCGTTTGGGTCATACCCGACGGGGATATGCGGCGCGCCTATAGCCATAGAGAAGGCGTCCTCATGATGCGCCTTTAGGGCATCTTCCACTTCACTGTGACCACGCGAGCTTAGGTAACTCCCCGTAAAACCCTAGGAGAAGAATGAAAACGCTAGGTGGGCTCCTCCTCGGACTCATTGACGCCAGCGGCGAGGCATCCGGTGGGTTTCCCTCTTTCCGTTCGGGCCAAGGGAAGTTCCCTCGCGGCGAGCTGAAATCCTTCCCTTGGGAGGGTTGGTGGTATGGAGAGGACCGGGACATCAGCCCGAGCCAGGGTGTAAAGTAAAAGACAGGAACGTAAAGTAATCAAGAACACTCACTTGGGCTTTCGAACCTAAAGTCTACAATCCGCCGCGACATTGCGGCATTTAACGTGGGTGGTGCGTCGAAGAAGCTAAAGTGGTGTATGTGCCCACTGTACACTGACGAGAGTCCCCCCGGCGCGGTGGACATCCTCCTGCTCGATGCCACAAACAGACCGCCGGAAAGGTCCAAAATGAGTATTCAGGACACTGCACCCGTCACTGAAGAGGGCCGTGCCCAACTTGGCAGCCAACTTCGTACTGCCAGAACCAAAGCCAAGATTTCCTTGAGGGAACTCGCCCGCAGAGTTGGCATCTCCGCCAGCTTCATGTCGCAAGTGGAGCTCGGCCGGGCTGTACCCTCAATCGGAACGCTGTACACCATCGTTTCAGAGCTGGGATTATCACTCGATTCACTGATGAGTGGGGAGCACCCAACCCCTCAACCTGCCGACATGGTTCCAACGGTTCAGGGCAGCGGGTTGCCCAGCGTTCAGGCCTTCGCTCCCCTAGTGGGCGGCGCGCTAACCGGCATCCAGCGGGCAACTGACCGCCCGGAGATCAACATGAGTGGAGTCCGCTGGGAGCGCCTGACCGAACGTGCAGATCCGTTGGTCGAATTCCTCCGGGTTACCTACACTCCTGGAAGTGAATCCTGTGCTGCTGATGCCCTAATGCGGCACAGCGGTTGGGAGTACTTCCACATTCTTACAGGCCAACTCAACGTCCAAGTCGGCTTCGAGAAGCATGTACTTTACCCCGGTGACAGCATGAATTTTGACTCGAATGTTCCGCACCGCCTGAGTAACACTTCCTCTGAAGATTGCGTCGCGATCTGGGCAGTTGTTGGTCGCCAAGGTTTCGCTCATCCGCTGGATCTAGCCAGGGCAACCGGATCGTCGGGCGAGGATACGGCCGTCGTCGAACACCTTCCTTCGTAGTCCTGGCCCCGTCTAAGGCAGGCGGCCCGTCAGCATGAAACCTTAGATAGTCCCTGCGTCTGGCCTTATCGAGCTACCCATTTTCCGCGTGTTTGCTGCCGCGTGCCGCGGCGGACCTTTCGATCTCCCTGGGCGGGTTGATCACCGAGTTGTCTGTTCGTAGAGGTCAATCGAGTAGTCTTGTCGGTTCGGGAAGGCTTTAGCTATGTCGACCAATGACAATCCAAATTACGCTGCAGTCTTCTGGGAACGGGTTGCTTAGCCGGTGAGGTACAGCAGAGCTGAAATTAATGCTGTCGCCGGCGGAGACGACTCCCGTTGTTGCCCCAGCCTCGACCCACAGCGTTCCCTTGAGCACGTGGAAGTACTCGTGGCCGTCCTGACGTGTCATTTCATTGGGCGGGCAGGACTGGGTGCCACTCTTGTAGGTGACCTGAACCAGCTCTAGGTTGGGATCATTCTCGGCTGTCAGCCGTTCCCAAAGGACCCCATCGACCCGGAGCTTAGGCCGGTCCTTGGCTTCGAGCAGACCAGGTAGCTTTACTTCTGGCCCAGACTGACCGCGAAGTGGACGAGGTCCATCAAACGAAACATGATCTTGGCTTGTCGGCCCCCGGGGATCCGATTCAATCCTGTTGGCTTTTGAGGCCGGGGACGGGAGACTCAGTGCCGCGCCGTCACGTAGCACATCGTCGAGAGACAGATCCAACTCTGATACCAGAGCGTACAAAGTGCCTACGGAAGGCGACGTGCGTCCCCGCTCCACCTGAGAAATCAGGCTGGCGGACACATTCACACGACGGGCAAGTTCCCGAAGCGAAAGTTTGGCCCTTTGGCGTGCTTCACGAAGACGCATGCCAAGTTGCATTGCAACATCCGATCGTGCCTCAGGTGCAAGTGCGCTCATGTGGCTTCTCTTCTTGTGCTCGGTGGTCTGCGCGCCGCCTCAGCTTGTTGGGGACAGCGCGCAGACCAGGCTCAGCCGATGGGACTTATCGGAAGGTCAGACTTCGATAAGTTGTGAAGCGGCCTCGAGGGTCGCGGCGGCTGTGTCGTGCGCTCGAGCCAGAGCTTGATCCAGAGGAAGCAGTCGGTGGGATTCAGAGAGTATTTCTACCCCCCAATGTCCACGCCATCCGGCCTCGTACATGGCCTTTACAAACTTGGCGGTATCCAGATCGCCTTCCCCAGGGTAGAGACGTTCATTGATGGTGTCTTCCCAAAGGGAACCCCTGACATCTCTATGAGCATCATCAATCTCAACGATGAAGACCTTGTCCATGGGAAGAATTCTGGCCAAGTCGTCGTAGCTCGTGCCCCCACGGCTGGTGTGCCAGGTGTCCACTGTGAGCCCACCAAACTGGTTATTAACTTCCTGGATGAATTTGGCACCAATTTCAATGGTCTTGAGGTTATTCATCGGCATTGGTTCCAGAGCCACCCGTGTGCCCACTTCCCCGGCCTGGGTGGCGAGGCGATCGAACTCCTCATGGAATGCAGTTTCATCCACGGCTGCCGGTTCGCCCTCAAGGGCAAGCTCTGCTCCAATCTTGAGAGTCTTTACACCGAGGATCTCCGCTGCGTTCAAAAGGATCGCACGCCAACGGTCTGACTCAGCGCGCTCCGGTCCGGTCTTCCACCAGTCCGCAAGGAATTCGAGCTCAATGTTCTTGATGCCGTTGTCGTCCAGAAGTTGACGAAGACCCTTGAGACCAATGGTTGCCTCTATTTCTGGCAAGTCAGCATGGATGAAGCCGACTCCTGTCCACCCCGCCTTTGCGGCTGCTTCAATTCGAGTACGTACGTCGATGGGGCTGGTTTCGTCCCCCCGAAGAGGCGCCGCGTTACCGGCCCACGTCCAGCAAGAAGCGAGCAGGTCCCGGTTTTCGATGATTGTTGTAGCGTTCACTTTGGTCCTTTGTTCTAGCTTGAAGGCTGGCTTACGCCAATGGTCAAAGGTTCGTCCGGGGCAAGCATGACCTTTGTTTCATTGGTCGAATCTTGTGCCCTCTGAAGCGCTTCGTCTCCCCGCGAGAACGGAATGACGCTGGAGACAATCGCACCCAAGTCGAGGCGTGTTCTTTCTATGTAGCGGATTGCGGCCGGCCAGACTGAGACGGGGGCCCCCGTCGAGCTCGTAATTGAGAGGTTTCGGGCCTGGATGAGCCCTAGCCGGGCTGGCACGAATTGCGGAGTGGACACTCCCATCAGCAACACACGTCCGTCATGGTCGGCGCTTTCCAGGGCCGCGGCCTGCGCGGCAGAGTTGCCGGATGCTTCAACGACTACATCGGCAAGCTGCCTTCCGATGGCTTGCTCCGCTGCCGCTGTCGTGTCGGGGCGCTCCAAAGGATTCACGGCCGCCGCAGCACCGAGCTTAATTGCTGTCTTACGCCGGATTGGACTCGGGTCAAACGCGACTACTTCAGCTCCTGCGGAAACTGCTTGAACGACTGCGCTCAGTCCTATTGCTCCGAGGCCATGCACATGCACTGTATCCGACGCCGCAATGCCACCAATTTTCCTCAACCCATTCAGCACACAGGCGAAAGGCTCTATAACGGCCGCCGTAAGCATTTCTACGGTTTCCGGGACGTGGAAGCACATCTCCGCCGGTACGGTGAAGAGCTCTGCCGCCGCTCCGTCGTGAGTGACTCCAAACCAGTCGTTGCCGCCCAGATGACCATGGCCGAGGACGCGATCGCCAGGTTTGAATCCTTTGACTTCGTCGCCGGTTTCCACGACGTAGCCAGACCACTCGTGGCCCATGACGTGAGGGTAAATGACTCTAAACGACTCGGGCAGTGTGCCGTGAAGGATCTCGATATCAGTCCCGCATACACCGACGTAGGCGGGTCGGATGAGGAGCTGGCCGGTCATGGGGGCCGGCACGGTGGTTGTTTCGGGTTCGACCTTAATGGCTCCCTTGGACGTCTTAGAGACCAGGACTGCATGGACGGTTTTGGCGGACGTCGAAGCGGGTCCCCGCGGAACTTGGTCGTGGAGCGTCTCAGACACGGTTCGGTCCTTCTATGATTTGCAGCATCCGGGCACAGTGGGTCGTCCGGTTAGGGAATCGCCGACGTTCTTCCGGGCCGGGATTGAGTCGAGAGAGAATGACGGTCATTTGTTGCCCCACAGATTGCGATCGTCGACGTTGTCTTTGGTGATGACGGGGGAGGGAAGCATGTCGGCGAGGTTGCCCTTGTAGTCGACGATCTGGCTGCCGTGGTCAGAAGGGCCAACCTTGTATTCCTTGCCGGCGATCGCATCCTTGAGGTACTGGACTCCGTACTTGCCGTAGAGGTCAACCGGTTGGGATATGACGGCGTCGACGTGGCCGGAGCGAATAGCGTCCAGGGAACCCTTCGATCCATCGATGGTCACCAGCGGCAGATGGCCGGGCTGCCCCGCAGGAGCCCACTTGCCTTGGTTTTCCAATACTGTCTGCACACCATTGAGCATCACGGAATCACTTGCCAGGAATACAGCATCGATCTTGGTGGTGCTGAGGACGGCTTGCGCGTTCTCCACCGCCTTGGCGGTATCCCAATTCGTGTCTTTCCGGATAACCTCGACCCCAGGGTACTTCGCGGTCATGCAGTCCGTGAATCCTTTGTTTCTGTCAAAGCCGGACGTTGTTGACAGAGCACCGTGCAGCTCCAGGACGGTACCTTTTCCTCCCACAAGTTTGCCGATTTGCTCGCAAACGCTTGTCCCCATCGCCACGTTGTCGGCCCGGACATTCATGTAAATCTTGCCGCCATTGGCGGCAGTATCTACGGTTACGACCGGGATATTTGCCGTGTTGGCAGCCTCGATGGCCGGGATGATTGCATCACTGTCCCTGGGAATCGTCACCAGGCCCTTGATGCCTTGGGAGATCAAAGTGTTAACGTCTGTCACTTGCTTGCCAGGATCCCCGGCCGCGTTGGACGCAGGCAACATGTTGAGTCCAGAGGCGTTGGCTTCGTCTACCACCGAAGCAACAAGCCCTGCTGTGAACGGGTTATCAAGGACACCTGCAGAGAATCCGACGGTGGGGCTGTTGGTGTTGCTGGTTGGCCCTGCAGAACATGCGGAGAGCGCTAACATCGCTCCCGCGATTACAACAGTGCCAATGTGTTTCCCTAGCTGAAGTGCGGAGGCACCTTTGCGATCCTGCATCTTTGCTCCTTGCTAAGTCCTGAAGTGAAAGCTGTGGATGATTGCCATGAGATCGCTGTCTAATGCCCTCAGGAAATGAGGTGCCGGCGACTCAGAGCAGGGTTAGCTTTGCAGTCGACATTGCCGCCGCTAACCATCCTCACCGTAAAGTGATACATCCCACACCGTCAAGTAATACAGCACACAGTCCGCGGGGCGTATTTGCCTTACCGCCATTAGGCCGAGCTAGGCCAAAAGGAAACGAGAACCGTTTGTTCGGACTGGACTAACTGTCGCCAGTTGATGCGTGAGAGTCCACGCCGAGCGCGGTCGCTAAATCAACCCCCGGATACTCCCGCCGTCCACACCCCAGACTGCGCCCGTGACGAAGCTGGTGACTTGGCTGCAAAGAATAACGATGATGCGCGCTACTTCCTCCGGAGTTCCCAGGCGTTCCAACGGGAGTTGGCGCAGCTTCATCTCGTGTTCGACGGCGGCCTGAGGGTCCATGCCGTGCACAGAAGCCAGAGTGTCTGCGAAACCGCCAGGCTTGGTCCAGAAGGGAGTCCAAATCGGCCCCGGCGCCACTGCATTAACCCGGATTCTTGGGCCCTCCGCGCGGGCAATTGATTTCGTGAGAGCCAGGACGGCAGCTTTGCTGGCTGCATAGTCCACGGGCTGGGCTTCCGGCTGCCTGGCCAAATCCGAGGCATTGTTGACAATGCAGGGGGTGTCAGATTCCCTGAGGGCGGGCAAGGCAGCCCGAATAGTACGCACGTAGCTCATGAAGTTCACCTCCATGGTCTTTGTCCAGTCCTCGTCCGTGATGTCTTCGAAAGAACGAACAGCCCCAGAGCCTACGTTGTTAATCAGTATGTCCAAGCCTTCAAGCTGGCTGATCGCGCCCTCCACAGTCTGACGAGTGGCTGCACCATCGCAGAAGTCCACGACAGACGGAACTATTTGACCGGCATGATCACGCGCCAGTTCCTGAAGCTCGAACAGTGCAGCCTCATCGATATCCAGCGCTGCTACAGTCACACCCTCAGCAGTCAAAAGCAGGGAAGTGGCGCGTCCGATGCCGGTGCCTGCTCCTGTGACGATGGCCTTCTTGTGGGCTAGATCAAGATCCATGAACATACCTTTCATTTGCTCGGCCTCATTGCCGACCTTTCCATGGTCTGCAAACGTGCAACTGGGAGGTTATACCCTCACCCGCAGTCCAGTCTGCTCAACCCTAACCTCTACGCGAACACGGAAATACACTGCCATCGTCAAGTGGAGAAGGACATCTTTTCGCGCCAGTGGGCCGTTTCAAGTCACTGCCTGACGTCGCAAGGCTTCCATGCGCACAAAACAGAGGGCGGAGTCCATCTGTTCGTAAAGTAATAGTTGACGCGCCCCATAGATGTCAACTAACTTGAATGAGATATGCGAGAAGGCCCAGCCGCATCTACGCACCTATCGGACCGAGAACGACAAGGAAGTCGACTTCGCTCCAAGTTGTGCCAGGGTAACTCCCCGTCAAACACCTCAAGCAAGGAGAGCGCTCTGTGGACAACGCGACCGCTGCCGAAAAGAACATGATCGAAGCACTGGAAGCGCAGCGCTATCAATCCATCGTGGACGGGGACTACGACACGTTCGAAGGCCTCTGCCATCAGAATTTGGTCTACACGCACTCCCGCGGTGACAGGGACACCCTCCAGAGCTACCTGAACAAACTCCGCAAAGGCTTCTACAAGTATCACCGTATCGACCACCCCATCGACGACATTCTTCTGGTCGGGGACACCGCACTTGTCCTAGGGCAGATGAACGCTGACCTCACGGTCAATGGAACCGAAAAAACGCTGGCCAACAATGCGCTCTCGGTCTGGGTCAAAACCGGCGAAACCTGGAAATTCCTGGCCTATCAGCCAACACCCCGCCCACCCGCAGCAGCTTAGGTCATAGCAAACTCCACGATTGAACGAAGGAAATTTTATGAACCAGGCATTTGTGTACGACGCCGTGCGCACGCCGTTTGGTAAGTTCGGCTCCGGGCTTGCTGCCGTCCGACCCGATGACCTCGCGGCCCATGTTGTGCGCGAGTCCGTTCGCCGGGCTCCCGGCTTGGACGTTGAGCGGATCGACGAGGTGGTGTTCGGCAACGCGAACGGCGCCGGCGAGGAGAACCGCAACGTTGCCCGCATGGCGACGCT
>NZ_JBHVQI010000008.1:0-146703 GCF_042886835.1 Paenarthrobacter sp. NPDC057981 | reverse complement strand
GCTTCCGATCGCAGATCGGAAGCTGCCCGGCGCAGGGGCGGGGCCGGCATATTTTGAGCGGTTAGAGCCCAGCTACTTGTCGTTGTCCGACTTCGCTCCAAGCGTCGTCTTCTGTACCTGCATGAGGAACTCGACGTTGCTCTGGGTCTCCCGGATCTTGTTGGTCAGCAGCTCAAGGCTCTGCTGCTGCTCCAGGCCGGAGAGGACACGGCGCAGCTTCCACATGATCTTGACTTCTTCAGGCGAGAGCAGGTTTTCTTCGCGACGGGTACCCGAAGCGTTGACGTCCACGGCCGGGAAGATGCGCTTGTCTGCCAGCTGGCGGGACAGGCGAAGCTCCATGTTGCCGGTGCCCTTGAACTCTTCGAAGATGACTTCGTCCATCTTGGAGCCGGTCTCAACCAGAGCCGTGGCCAGAATCGTGAGCGAGCCACCGTTTTCGATGTTGCGGGCTGCACCGAAGAAGCGCTTGGGCGGGTACAGGGCTGCGGAGTCCACACCACCGGACAGGATGCGGCCCGAGGCCGGTGCTGCCAGGTTGTAGGCACGGCCCAGACGGGTCATGGAGTCAAGGAGGACCACAACGTCCATACCCATTTCCACGAGACGCTTGGCGCGTTCGATGGAGAGCTCGGCAACCGTAGTGTGGTCGTCGGCGGGACGGTCGAAGGTGGAGGCAATGACCTCGCCCTTGACCGTGCGCTGCATGTCCGTGACTTCTTCGGGGCGTTCGTCAACCAACACCATCATGAGGTGGACCTCAGGGTTGTTGGTGGTGATGGCGTTCGCGATGGACTGCAGGATGAGCGTCTTGCCGGCCTTCGGCGGGGAAACGATCAAGCCACGCTGGCCCTTACCGATCGGAGCCACGAGGTCGATGACACGGGGGCCGATCTTCTTGGGGTCCGTTTCCAGGCGCAGGCGCTCAGACGGGTACAGCGGAACGAGCTTTGCGAACTCGACGCGGTCCTTGAGTTCCTCGGGAGTCTTGCCGTTGACCGAGGTGACACGGACAAGCGCGTTGAACTTCTGGCGGGCAGACTGCTGTCCACGGTCTTCGCCTTCGCGCGGTGCACGGATGGCACCTACGACGGCGTCGCCCTTGCGGAGGTTGTACTTCTTGACCTGGGCCAGGGAGACGTAGACGTCATTGGCACCGGGGAGGTAACCCGAGGTACGGATGAACGCGTAGTTCTCCAGGACATCGAGGATGCCAGCCACGGGGAGCAGGACATCGTCCTCAGTGACCTCGACGTCGTCAACGTCCGGTCCCTGCGCACGTCCACGACGACGCTCGTTGCGGTCGCGGAAACGGTCGCTGCGGGAGTTTCCGTCACGGCTGTCCTGGCCGCCCCGGCGGTCGTTGCGGTCGTTCTGGTCGTTGCGGTCGCGACGGTTACGGCGGTTGCGGCGGTTGCCGGTGTCGTCGCCGTCGTTGTTCTCTTCACGGCGCCCGCGGTTGTTGTCGCGGCGTTCGCGCTGCTGATCGCCCGAGTCGGACTGCTCGCGCTGCTCACGCTGTTCCGTACGTTCGGTGCGCTGCTCACGCTGTTCGGTACGGTCGGCACGCTGCTCACGCTGTTCAGTACGGTCGGCACGCTGCTCAGTGCGCTGCTCGGCTGCCGGTGCTTCTGCTGCTTCAGCAGGAGCCGCGGCAGCTTCGCCGCGACGGCGGTTGCGGGTGCGTGGCTGGCGACGCTCAGTGCCGGCGTCGGCGGCTTCGGCTGCTGCCGGAGTCTCGACGGCGGTTGCTTCAGCGGGCTCTGCGGCCGGTGCGGCAGTGGCTGCGGCAGCTGTGGACGCGGCGGCCTCAGCAGCTGCGACGACGCCATCGCTTGTTGCACGACGGCTGCGGCCACGGCCACGGCCACGGGGCGCTTCCTGGGCCTCCGCAGCAGCCTCAACGGGCGTGCTGTTCTCAGGGGCCTTGGCCTCCGCAACCGGGGCTTCCTTGGCCGCGGCAGGAGCCTTGGCCGCAGTGGCCTTTGCAGGAGCCTTGGTCGTGGAGGTGCCCGCGCGGTGGGCAGAAATGGCCGAGACCAAATCTCCCTTGCGCATGCGGGATCCCCCCGAAATACCCAGCTGGCTCGCGAGAGCCTGGAGCTGGGCGAGCTTGAGGCCTGCGAGGCCGCTGCTCTTGGTTGCTGCCGTTGACGACTCAGCAGCAGAAGATGATGTGTCCACAGCTGAAGCCAGCTCAGTGGTTTCTGTCACGAAGGATCCTTCCCCCTCGACGGCGTCCAGAGCGAGAGCTGGACGCGATGATTGTTCTGGGCTGCAGTTCAGATCTGCAGCCGGTGATTTTGGCCGTGCCTGATGGATTATGGCCAACAGGGCCGGATACTGATCGTCATCACTGGAACCGGTTACCCGGACAGCCAGCCTGAAATTCAGGAAACAGAGAGAATTCTGCGGACCTGATGCAGGCCGGAAAGAGACGACACCACCAACGTTGGCACAGTTGACGAAAGGTACGGCGAAACACCGAAGTCCAAAATCAGGGAACTGCCCGCGGTTTTACCGGCGGTGCACTTCCACTCTAGCACCTTGAACGTCAACAGCCAGCGTCATCACGCGCCAACCAACGTCGGGTGTGTTGGCGGAGGTAAACGACTTGATGAAATCAACCACCGCGGTGGCGTCCTCCTCACCGTTGGCCAGGACCATCACCGTGGGTCCCGCGCCCGAAACGACGGCGGCATGCCCTGCTGACCGAAGTGCCGCGATGAGGTCGGCACTGGGCCTCATCGCCTGGGCCCGGTAGCTCTGGTGCAGGTAATCTTCGGTGCCGGGCAACAGCAGCGCCGGTTCTGCGGTCAGCGCGTGGATCAACAAGGCAGCACGCCCGGAATTCATCGCCGCAGCGTGGTGGCCAACTGATGCGGGAAGCAAACCGCGGGCGGTCTCGGTGGAGAGCTCGTAATCCGGTACGGCCACAATAGGAATGACCGACGTAGCCACCTCGGCCCGGGTGGTGCTGTACTGCTCGCTGTCCTGCCAGGACAGCGCCAGTCCGCCGAAAATCGCGGGTGCGACGTTGTCCGGGTGGCCTTCCATTTCGCTGGTCAGCTGAAGAATCCACTGCCGGTTCTGTTGCGCTTCTTCCGGCACCATGGCGTTGGCAGCAGTAACTGCGGCAACCACCGCAGACGCCGAGGAACCCAATCCCCGTCCATGGGGATTGACATTGTCCGCAATGATCCGCAGTCCGTTGTGCTGGAAGCCCAAACGGTCCAAAGCGAGATCGATGGCCCGCACCACCAGGTGGCTGGCATCGCGTGGAAGGGTGTCGGCGCCCTCACCGGAGAGCTCGAACGCGAGCTCCCCGGTGCTGAGGGTTTCCACCGTCAAGGTGTCGTAAATCGACAGTGCCAGGCCCAGGCTGTCGTAGCCCGGCCCGAGGTTGGCACTTGTACCTGGGACTTTGACGGTCAGCCGTTGGCCTGCCGCGACGAAAGCACGATCTGTCGCGGTGGGCTGTGTTGATTCCACTTTTAGTTTTCTTCCAGTCCCAGTTCCGCCGCAACGGTGACGACGTCGTTCGGCACCTTGACGGGCTGCACATCGCTGCCGTCTTCGGTCCGGAGGGCCCACTGGGGATCCTTGAGTCCGTGTCCGGTGACGGTGATGACGATGGTTTTGCCCGAGGGAACCTGGCCGGCAGCGTGCTTCTTGATCAGTCCCGCGACGCCTGCAGCGGAGCCGGGCTCGACGAAGACGCCTTCCTTGGAAGACAGCCAGCGGTGCGCGTCCAGGATTTCCTCGTCTGTGACCGCTTCAATCAGTCCGCCCGATTCGTCCCGCGCCGCCACAGCCGTGTCCCACGATGCGGGGTTGCCGATGCGGATCGCCGTTGCGATCGTGTCCGGCTCAGTAATGGGGTGCCCGGCAACGAACGGTGCCGCGCCGGCAGCCTGGAAGCCCCACATTGTGGGAGTCTTGGTGGAAACGGCCGGAAGTGTGCCGTTAGCGGTCTCAAAAGGGGCCGCGTACTCCTTATAGCCCTTCCAGTAAGCGCTGATGTTGCCTGCATTGCCAACGGGCAGGACATGGATATCCGGGGCATCACCCAATGAATCCACCACTTCGAAGGCCCCTGTCTTCTGGCCCTGGATGCGTGCGGGGTTGACCGAGTTCACAAGGAACACCGGGTAGGACTCGCCAAGTTTGCGCGCGATGTCCAGGCAGTTGTCGAAGTTACCGTCGACCTGGAGCAAGGTAGCGCCGTGGGCGATCGCCTGGCTCAACTTGCCCATGGAAATCTTGCCTTCAGGTACCAGCACTGCACATTTCAGACCTGCGGCGGTGGCGTAGGCTGCGGCGGATGCCGAGGTGTTTCCCGTCGAGGCACAAACCACGGCCTTGGCGCCGGCCTCGACAGCTGCCGTCATGGCCATGGTCATACCGCGGTCCTTGAAGGATCCCGTGGGGTTCATGCCTTCGACCTTAAGGTAAACCTCTGATCCGGTCAGCTCGGAGAGCTTGTGGGCGTGAACCAGCGGGGTGCCGCCCTCGCCGAGGGTGATGACCTTGGTGGCTTCCGTGACAGGCAAACGATCAGCATACTCGCGGATTACTCCGCGCCATTGGTGAGCCACTTAGACCCCTTCTACCCGCAGTACGGATGTGACGGAATTGATGACGTCAAGGCCCTTGACGGCCTCGACGGTTGCTGCGAGTGCAGCTTCGGATGCACGGTGCGTCACGATCTTCAGCTCGGCGGACTCAACCTTTGACTCAGAGTCGCGGTGGATCGTTTGACGCATGATTTCGATGGACACGCCGTTCTCCGCAAAGATGTGCGCAATACGGGCAAGGACCCCTGCCTGGTCGGCGACGTCCAGACCGATGTAGTAGCTGGTGTTGGAGGCATCGATGGCCAGTGCAGGTACATGGCCAGTAGTGGTCTCGGTTCGGCCCGGTCCACCCAGAACCAAACGGCGGGCGGCGGATACGAGGTCACCGAGCACTGCCGATGCCGTGGGCGTTCCCCCGGCTCCCTGGCCGTAGAACATCAGCTCGCCGGCATTTTCTGCCTCGATGAACACCGCATTGAAGGCGCCGCGAACCGCCGCGAGGGGGTGTTCACGCGGGAGCAAAGTGGGGTGCACGCGCACCGAGATGCCGCTGCCGTGATCCTCGGAGTCGATCTTTTCCGCAATCGCCAGCAGCTTGATGACGAATCCGGCTTCCTTGGCCGATGCGATGTCCGAGGCACTGACTTTGGTGATGCCCTCGCAGTAGACGTCGTCCAGGGAGAAACGGGTGTGGAATGACAATGACGCGAGAATGGCAGCCTTGGCTGCGGCGTCGTGCCCTTCGACGTCCGCTGTCGGGTCCGCTTCGGCGTAGCCGAGGCGCTGGGCTTCTGCCAGGGCGTCAGCGAACTGCGCGCCCGTGCTGTCCATCTGGTCGAGAATGAAGTTGGTGGTGCCGTTGACGATGCCCAGCACCCGGGTGATCCGGTCCCCGGAGAGGCTGTCGCGGATGGGACGCAGGATGGGGATGGCTCCGGCGACGGCGGCCTCGTAGGACAACTGCACTCCGGCCTTGTCGGCCTCTTCGTACAGGGTGGGTCCGTCCTGTGCCAGCAGGGCTTTGTTGCCGGTGACGACGCAGGCGCCATTCTGGATTGCGGTGAGGATCAACGAACGGGCAGGTTCGATGCCGCCCATGAGTTCGATCACCAGGTCTGCATCCTTGACCAGTGTGTCGGCATCCGTGGTGAACAGCTCGCGCGGCAGCTCGACGTCACGGGGGGAATCAACATTGCGGACGGCGATACCGGACAGTTCAAGACGGGCACCGCTGCGGGCAGCCAGGGCCTCGGCGTCGTCAATCAGAATCCGCGCAACCTGGGCCCCAACGTTGCCACAGCCCAGCAGGGCCACTTTCAAGGTTCGCACTTCAGACATTCGCCACTCCCATGTCGCGGTTCAAGAGATCTTCTTCGGTTTCCCCGCGGACAATGAGCCTGGCGGCTCCGTCGCGTACAGCGACAACGCCAGGCCGGGCCAGGTAGTTGTAGTTGCTGGAGAGGGCCCAGCAGTAGGCGCCGGTACCCGGTACTGCGAGCAAATCACCGGCTGCCACGTCCGCGGGCAGATATACATCTCTAACAACTATGTCGCCGCTCTCGCAATGTTTGCCCACTACTCGGGACAGCTGCGGAGCGGCTTCCGAAGCGCGCGAAGCCAAAATTGCCGAATAATCCGCGTCGTACAGCACCGGACGGGCGTTATCGCTCATGCCTCCGTCTACCGACACATAGCGTCGCGGATACGTAACGTTCTCCTGTCCTGCGGCGTCCCCCGGAGCATCAACGCGAACTGTCTTGAGCGTGCCGACTTCGTAGAGGGTGAACGTTGTGCTGCCAACGATCGCACGACCGGGCTCGATGGAGATGCGCGGCGCGGTAATGCCCAGTTCGTTGCAGGTGGAACGCACGACGGAGGCCATGGCCTGCGCGACTTCGGCTGGCGGACGCGGGGTGTCCACCGGGGTGTAGGCGATACCGTAGCCGCCACCGAGATCCAGCTCTGGAAGGACAATGGAGTACTTGCTCTGCATGGCGGCGAGGAACCGCAGAAGCTTCTCCCCCGCCACGGCGAAGCCATCCGGCTCGAAAATTTGCGAGCCGATGTGGCAGTGCAGGCCCAGGAGTTCAATGCTGGCATATGAAGTCGCCGCTGCCACTGCCTCCTCGGCAGCGGACAAGCCAGCTTCCTCGGTGGAGTCTTCAGCCATTGAGAGGCCAAATTTCTGGTCCTCGTGGGCCGTCGCGATGAACTCATGCGTATGGGCATGGACACCAGGAGTCAGGCGGAGCATGACCTTGGCAGTTTCACCCCTGCCCGAGGCAATCTTGGCGACCCGCTCAAGTTCGTCGAGGCTGTCCACCACGATCCTGCCAACCTGCATGTCCAGCGCACGATTGATCTCGGCGTCCGACTTGTTGTTTCCGTGCAGTCCAAGGTTGGCCCCTGCAATGCCGGCGCGTGCTGCGACAGCAAGCTCACCTCCGGAACAGGTGTCGAGGCGCAGGCCTTCTTCTGCCACCCAGTTCGCGACGGCTGTGCACAGGAACGATTTGCCGGCGTAGTACACGTCCACTCCCCCGCAAATGTCTGCGAAGGCGGCATCGAAGGAGTCCTTGAAGTCCCGGGCACGGGAACGGAAATCGGACTCGCTCATGACGAAGAGCGGAGTGCCGAACTGTTCCTTGAGCTCGCTGACGGCAATGCCATCAATGGTGAGAACACCGGCGTCGTTCTTTTCCACCCCGGCAGCCCACATAGGTGACTGCAGGGCGTTGAGGTCTTCCGGAAGGGCCAACCATTCCGGTGCAAGAGGACTGGCTTCTGTGGTCATTTCCTACATCCGTTCCGGCGCCGAGACGCCGAGCAGTTCGAGTCCGTTGGCAAGTACCTGGCTGGTGGCATCGTTCAGCCACAAACGCGTCCGGTTTACATCCTGTACAGGTTCCTCGCCCTGGGGCGAAACGCGGCAGGCGTCATACCAGCGGTGGTAGGCGCCGGCGATGACCTCGAGGTGGCGTGCCACGCGGTGCGGCTCACGCAGTTCGGCAGCCTTGGCCACGATTGACGGGTAACTGCCCAAATAGGAGAGCAGCTCATTTTCGGTGGCGTGGTCCAGGAGTGCTGCGTCGAAGACAGAGCGGTCCACTCCTGCCTCGGCTGCGTTGCGGGCCGTGCCGCGGGACCTGGCGTGCGCATACTGCACGTAGAACACCGGGTTCTCGTTGCTGTTCTTCTTGAGTAGTTCAGGATCCAGCGTCAGCGGTGAGTCGGCGGGGAAACGGGCCAGAGAGTAGCGGACCGCGTCCTTGCCGAGCCAGGAAATGAGGTCCTTGAGCTCGATGATGTTGCCAGCGCGTTTGGACAGCTTGGCACCGTTGACGGACACCAGCTGACCAATAAGGACCTCGATATTGACCTCCGGGTCATCGCCGGCACACGCCGCAATGGCCTTGAGTCGGTTGATGTATCCGTGGTGGTCCGCGCCGAGCAGATAGATCTTCTCGGTAAATCCGCGGTCCTTTTTGGAGAGGTAGTAGGCTGCGTCCGCGGCGAAGTAAGTGGGTTCACCGTTGGCACGGATCATGACGCGGTCTTTATCATCGCCGAAGTCCGTGGTACGCAGCCAAACCGCACCGCCGTCGTCGAAGACGTGTCCTTGCTCGCGAAGGCGCGCAACAGCGGACTCAATCGCGCCGGCGTCATGAAGTTCCTTTTCCGAGAAGAAGACGTCAAACTCCACACCGAAGTCGGCAAGTGTAGCTTTGATGTCTGCCATCTGGGCCTCGTAGGCGGCAGCGCGGATGACCGGAAGGGCAGCCTCGTCGGTGAGCTCCCGGATATCCGGGTGCGCCTTCAGGACTTCGTCACCAAGTTCGCGGATGTATTCGCCCGGGTAGCCGCCTTCCGGAACACCCCTGCCGTGAAGGCGGGAGAGCACGGAGTTTGCAAAGACGTTCATCTGCGAGCCGGCATCGTTGATGTAGTACTCGGCCGTGACGTCCGCGCCGGAGGCACGCAGAACGCGGGCAATAGCGTCGCCAAGTGCCGCCCAGCGGGTGTGGCCGATGTGCAGGGGCCCGGTGGGGTTAGCGGAGACGAATTCCATGTTAACCACGCGGCCCGCGAGCGCTTTGTTGGTGCCATAAGCGGCGCCGGCCTCGACGATCGTCTTGGCAAGCGTTCCAGCTGTAGCGGCATCCACGGTGATGTTCAAGAAGCCCGGTCCTGCGATGTCGACACCGGTTACACCAGGGATGCCCTGAAGATGGCTGCTCAGGATACCGGCGAATTCACGCGGATTCATTCCGGCCTGCTTGGACAGCTGGAGGGCAATGTTGGTGGCCCAATCCCCATGGTCCCGGTTCTTGGGTCGCTCCACGCGCACGGCGTCGGGCACAGCAGATTCCGTCAAGGCAATTTCGCCAGTGGAGACAGCGTCCTTCAGGCAGGCGGATATGGCAGCAGAGAGTTCTTCGGGAGTCACGGATCTAGCCTACCGGTGGCCCGCAAAGACGCGGAATTCGAGGACCCGTATGTGGATAATTTGACCACAGCTGGTGCACAGCAACGGCTGTCCACCACCACAGACTGAACCATTAGGCTGATTTCAACGTTGTGAAGAACATGGGCACTGGCCGGATCCCTGATCCAGGGGTCATCCGTGCCCCTGACGAACGAGCCCCAGACCACATACTTCCAGTTGAACTTGTCCAGTTGAAACGAGCAGAACCATGACTACGCCACTTCGCAAGAGCATCTTTGTCGGCATCGCAGGCCTCTCCATCGCCGGCACAGCCGCGGGATGCGCGCCCAGCACCCAAGCCCCCGCCACCCAGGCCCCCGCCACCCAGGAAGGCGGCCAGGCATCCACCGGCAGCCCGTCGTCCTCAAGTCAGTCCTCTGCCCCCATCGCCTCTGCGGGATCCAGCACTTACAAGGACGGCACGTACAGTGCGGACGGAACGTACACCTCTCCCAATGGACAGGAGACGGTGGGCGTTGAACTGACGCTTGCCGCCGACAAAGTTTCTGCGGTTAACATCACAGTGCATCCTTCCAACCCCAACACCAAGAAGTTCCAAGGCGAGTTTGCCAGTGGCATCGCCGCCCAGATTGTCGGGAAGGACGTTGACGAACTCAACGTCTCCAAGGTGGCTGGTTCCTCCCTGACGTCGGGAGGATTCAACGATGCCCTCCAACAAATAAAATCCCAGGCGAAGTAGCCATCATGCCCCATCCGGGCTGGAGCAGCTTCAACTTCGAGGGGATCGGTACGAGGTGGGAGATTTCGACCCCTGCGCAGCTCGCTCCCGCACTCTCGAAAGAGTTGCTCGATACCGTCGAGGCCTACGACCGGACGTGGTCGCGTTTCAGGGCGGACTCGTTGGTATACGGCCTCTCCCACAGCCCCGGCAGCATCACGCTTCCGGGGCACGCGGCCGCCCTTCAGGAACTGTACTCGGCGCTGTACCGCCTGAGCCAAGGGGCAATGACCCCCCTCATCGGCAGCAGCCTCGAAAGGCTCGGCTACGACGCCGCCTACTCCCTTAGTCCTTTGGGTATGCCTCAAGCACCGGCCCGTTGGGAGGACGTTCTTGAGTGGACCGGCACGGCGATGACTGGGAAGGAACCCCTGGTGCTGGACATCGGAGCGGCCGGCAAAGGGCAACTGGTGGACCTTTTGGGGGGAATACTCCATGAAGCAGGACACAGTGACTTCCTGGTGGACGGCAGCGGCGACATGCTGCATTCGGGGAGCAACCCCGTCACTGTCGCCCTTGAGCATCCCTACAATCCCAAGCAGGCCATCGGGACCGTTGAGCTGGACAACGCGGCCTTGTGCGCGTCGGCATCCAACCGCCGCGCGTGGGATGACGGGCTGCACCACGTCCTGGACGGGACCACCGGCAAGCCCATCCACACAACGGTTGCGACCTGGACCATGGCCGCGAGCGCACTCGTGGCAGACGGTCTGGCCACGGCCTTGTTCATGATGGAACCGGCACCGCTTGAGGAAGAATTCGATTTCTCGTGGCTCCGTGTTTCCTCGGCGGGGGCTGCCACGTTTTCGGCCGGTTTTGAGGGGAGACTGTTCACATGATTGCCACGAAGTCCCGCATCGACACCTGGTTGGGCCGCTTCACCATGTACCGCTTGATCCTGTGGGTCCTGGGTGTGCTGGTGGTGTACAGCATGGTCCTCAACGTCCTGGGCTGGTTGACGTTCGGCCTGCCCGAGATGCTGGTACATCTGGTTCTATGCCTCGGCGTCACCTATGGTTCGAATCGTTTGCTCGCAGCCATCTTCAGGGTCAAGCCGCACACCGAATCCTCGCTCATCACGGCGCTGCTGCTGTATTTCCTGTTTTGGCCCGCTTTTGGCCTTACGGACATGGCCGGCGTGGCGTTGGCCTGCGTTTTGGCGAGTGCGTCCAAATACGCGCTGGCCTTCCGTGGCAGACATATTTTCAATCCGGCAGCGGCAGGGGCATTCATCACCGGTTTGACCGGGCTGAATATCGCCACGTGGTGGGCTGCCACTCCCGCGATGCTGTGGTTGCTCGTTCCGGGAGTGCTGCTGGTCCTTTACCGCACCCGTAAGTTGCTGATGGCCACTGTTTTCCTGGTGGTCGCAACCAGCATTATTACCGTGGAGTTGCTGAACCGCAGCATGACCCTGGGCCAGGCCTTGTGGCAGGCGTTGGCCCAACGTCCCCTCTTGTTCTTTGTTGGGTTCATGCTCTCCGAGCCGCTTACGCTGCCTCCCCGCCGCTGGCAGCAGCTGGCCCTTGCCGCCGTCGTCGGTTTTGTCTTCGCGGTTCCGTACAACTTTGGCTTCGTGGCCAATTCCCCGGAACTGGCGCTGCTGCTGGGTAATCTCATCGCTTTCTTCCTGGGCCAGCGGGGCGGCGTGGAACTGACTTTCAAGGGTTCGCGCGCCCTGACGCCGCTGAGCACCGAATTCAGTTTCGAGCCCGCGCGGCCGGTTCGTTTCGCTGCAGGCCAGTTCATGGAACTGAACTTGCCCCATTCCGGTTCCGACGGAAAGGGCCGACGCCGGATTTTCAGCATCACCAGCCCTCCGGGGGCTGCGGAAGTGACGTTTGGGGTGGGCACGGCGGAGCCGTTGTCGACAGCGAAGAAGACACTGCTCGCCCTTCGGCCAGGTGACACTGTTTCCGCCACCGCCGTGGGCGGCGATTTCCTCTTGCCGCACGACGCCGGCAAACCGGTTTTGCTGATTGCCGCGGGGATCGGCATCACGCCGTTCCTTTCGCAGCTGGCAGCCGACGGCACTTCACGCGACACCGTGGTGTTGTATCTGGCAAAAAGCCGTGACGACATGGCGTGGCTGGACCGGCTTCAGGCCTCTGGCGCAACGGTGATTGCCCGGCTTGCGGATGGTTCCACTCCCCCCGGGTTCATGTTCGACGCCGGTACCTCCAGGATCGATGCCGAGCGTCTTAAGCAACTGGTTCCGGATGTCGCGGACAGGGAGGTGTACGTCTCGGGTTCGCCCGCGAGTGTTGATTCCCTGCGGTCCGCTGCGCGTGGCGCAGGCGCCCGACGGGTTCACGTGGACTCCTTCGCAGGCTACTGAAACGCCCGTTTTCCTTTGCGGCGTCACGGCTGCTAAGCTCTAGGACGTCCCACCGGCAACGGAGGGATACCCTGGATGCCCTCGTAGCTCAGGGGATAGAGCGTCTGCCTCCGGAGCAGAAGGCCGTAGGTTCGAATCCTATCGAGGGCACAACGAAAACCCCGCCAGTGCAGCTGGCGGGGTTTTCTCGTTGCCGGCTACGTACTATCACTTACGGGCTTACCGGGGCCACTCAGCGAAATTGTCTGCCCTTGCTTCTAGGCTGATTCCAGTTGGTCTTTTCCGATAGCAAAGGGGTTTGCCGTGATGTGTTCCATAGTCCCGCCGTACATGCTTCGCAGGATTGCCGCCCAGGACGAACCCCGGCTCCGTGCCGTGGCGCGCGCTGCCAAAGAGTCCCTCCTGCACATCAAAGGCCTCCAGGCCATTCGCACGGCAACCATCCCCGCAGCGCCGCCCAGTGCCCGCCAGGCCAAACCCGGACCGCCCAAGCGGACCATCTTCGACGCCGGGTCGTTGGAGGACCTTCCAGGACGGCTGGTTCGCAAGGAGGGGGCGTCACCCGTGGGCGATGACGCCGCCGATGAAGCCTACGACGGCCTCGGCGGTACGCACCGCTTGTATGGCGAAATTTTCGGCCGCGATTCGATTGATGACGCCGGACTGCCGCTTGACGCGACTGTTCACTACGGAAAGCTCTACGACAATGCCTTTTGGAACGGCAGCCAAATGGTCTTCGGTGATGGTGACGGAGAAATCTTCCAACGGTTCACCAAGTCCATCAGCGTCATCGGGCACGAACTGGCCCACGGCGTCACCCAGTACACGGCCAACCTGGCCTACCGCAACCAGGCCGGGGCTCTGAATGAGTCGATGTCGGATGTGTTTGGCGTGTTGGTGGAGCAGTACACCAAACAGCAATCCGTGGAACAGGCCAGCTGGTTGATCGGACAGGGCTTGTTTACGGACCAGGTGCAGGGCGAAGCGCTGCGGTCCATGAAGGCTCCGGGCACCGCCTACGACGACGACGTCCTGGGCAAGGACCCGCAGCCGGATTCCATGGACACTTATGTCCGGACCAGCGCGGACAATGGCGGCGTCCACATCAACTCCGGCATTCCCAACAGAGCTTTCTATGTGGTGGCCGCTGAGCTTGGAGGCCATGCTTGGGAGGCTGCGGGGCAGATTTGGTACGGGACTCTGACCAGTGGGGCACTCCCCGCCACGTGCACCTTTGGCAAGTTCGCGAGGACCACGCTTGCAACAGCCGAGGAACTTTTCGGGAGCGGTTCACCAGAGCATGACGCCGTCCGGAAGGCGTGGGACACTGTGAAGGTCAAGGTTTAGTCGCGCGGCAGAGCCTGAAACCGGAATGATTGCGCGCTGAGACAGCAGGGGTAGGACGAGAAGCAGCGGCTCATGAAAATCACGGTCCAACGCAGTGGTGGTATCGCCGCGATGACGCGTGTTTGGAGCGTGGACGCAGTGTCCCCCGATGACAAGGAGCGGTGGCTCCCTATTGTCGAGGCCTGCCCTTGGGATGAAGCCAAGACCCAGGCCCGGTCGGTCAATGAACCGGACCGCTTCATGTACTCCATCAGGGCCGGCCAGCGCCGCGCCACGCTCCCGGACCGTGCTGTCACTGGACCATGGCAGGAACTGATCGAGTGTGCCAAGGCAGAAGGCTCGGAGTCCCGGGGGACTTCCGGCCGAAGGCGCTGACCAGGAGCCCGGGCGCCAAGCCCAGAGCAAGCCGGGACCTGACCACCAGCCCGGCCCGACAGCCGGACCTAGATGGCCTCGGCCAGTTGCCCCCGAAACGCCCGCCGGTAGCTTTGCGGACTGGTATCGAGCACTTTCGCGAAGTGGTGCCTGAGCAGGACCGAGTGCCCGAACCCGGCCTCGCGGGCGATTTCGTCAATGTTGAGTTCGGTGGTTTCCAACAGCTCCTGTGCCCGCAGCACCCGCTGGGAGTTCAACCACGCCGCCGGAGTTGTGCCGGTTTCGGCCCGGAACCGCCGGGCAAAGGTGCGTGGTGACATGTGCAGGCGGGCGGCCAATTCGTTCACGCTGTGTTCTTCGTCCAAATGTTCCACCATCCACCTGAGCAGAGCCTCCATGGGCGCCGATCCACAGGTCGGCATGGGCCGGTCAATGAACTGGGCCTGGCCGCCATCACGATGCGGCGGCACCACCATGTCGCGGGCAATCGCAGCAGCTACGTTGGCGCCGAGCTCCACACGGACAAGGTGCAGGCAGGCGTCAATTCCTGCTGCGGTGCCGGCGCTGGTGATGATGGTCCCGTCCTGGACGTAGAGGACGTTCTCATCAACAATGACGGAGGGGTACCGGCCGGCGAGGTCCTGGGAGTAGTGCCAGTGCGTGGTGCAACGCCGCCCATCCAGCAATCCTGCGCGGGCCAACGCATAGGCTCCTGAACAAATGGACATCACCCACGCTCCCCTGGCATGGGCCGCGCGCAGGGCTTCCAGGACGGACTCAGGGACATCCTTGTCCCTGCCAAACGGAGCCATGATCACCAGATCGGCATCGGCCGCAGCCTCGAGTCCGAGGTCCACGTGGAGGGAGGGCCCTGATTTCATGCGGATGTCTCCGGGCTCCGGGGTGACCACACGGAAGTCGAAGGCCGGAACGCCGGCACCGCGGTCGGATCTGTCGATGCCGAAGACCTCAAAAGCCGTGCCGAACTCGAACACGGAGAAGTCCGGAACCACGATCACTGCCACTGATTTCAACATATCTCCAGTGTGGCAGAAAATTGTCCATATGGGGCATTTCTGCCACTGTTTCTTGATCTCGCCGGGGAGCAGTCTTGAGTTATGGAAATCTTCGGAATCATCCTCTTCATCATCCTCCTCACCGCCGTCGCAGCTACTGTCTCAGCACTCTTGAAGGACGGACGTGGCCACAACCCGCCCGTCACCTCAAAAGAACCTTGGTCGGCTTTTGAAGCACCGAGCGGCCCGTACTGGAATCCCCGCATCTACTGAGCCATACCGGCCTGATGCACTGTCAGCACAACCCATCATCCGACGCCTGCCGCTTCAGGGATCACTGCAGGGATCCTTGCATCGGTGGGCGTCCTTCTGTGTCGTTGCCCCTCCCCCGGCACTGTTGATGGACTAGATTCACTTGCATGATTCAAACCTCCGCCCGGCTGCTGCAGCTGTTGTCGCTGCTGCAGGTCCGCCGGGAATGGACGGGGCCCGATCTCGCCGACCGTATGGGAGTGACCGAGCGGACGGTTCGCCGGGACATCCACAAACTGCGGAACCTGGGGTACCCCATCCACGCCTCCCCCGGGATCGCTGGCGGCTACCAGCTGGGTGCGGGGGCGCAATTGCCACCCTTGCTCCTTGATGACAACGAAGCCCTGGCGGTCGCCTTGGGCCTGAACTCCGTTGCTGCAGGACCGGTTGCGGGCATCGGGGAAGCCTCCGTCCGTGCCCTGGCCAAAGTGGAGCAGGTCCTCCCTTCCCGACTCCGGCCCAGGTTCGCCATGCTCAAGGCGGCGGTCACATCGCTTCCCAGCAACGCAGCAAGCGTCGATCCCCAACAACTGACCGTGGTTTCGGCGGCAATATCGGATCGGCGCCAGATTTCCTTTGATTACGTCACGTCCGACGGCGAGGCCTCACGGCGCTTGGTCGAACCCTACCGCTTGGTGGACACAGGGCGCCGCTGGTATCTCGTTGCCTGGGATGTGGAGCGAGAGGATTGGCGAACGTTCAGGGCAGACAGATTTGCGTCCCTGCCGAGCCAACGCAGGAAGTACACGCCCCGTCCCTTGCCGGCGGAGGACCTGGCAGCGTACGTGCAACAGTCCATTACACGCTCGCCCTACAGGTTCGACGTCGTGGTGCGGCTCCGCGCGCCGCTCGCCGAGGCGTCCGCCGTCGTCAGTTCCCAGTACGCGACGCTGACAGCCGACGGGCCGGCGGCGACAATCCTGCGATCCGGATGGGACAACCTCGCCGCTCCGGCAGCCTACCTCGCGGCGTTGGATCTGGACTTCGAAATTCTTGAACCCGAGGAATTCCGCTCTTTCGCCCGGCACCTCTCCCGCAGGCTCGATGCTGCCGCCGGTCCGGCCACAGTAGACTGGCAGCAGCCATGACACTTCACATTTCCTATCCCGCAGAGCTGCCGGTATCCGAGCGCCGCGAGGATCTGATGGCGGCCATCGCCGCACACCAGGTAACCATCATCGCCGGCGAGACCGGATCCGGTAAGACCACACAGATCCCCAAGATGTGCCTCGAGCTGGGCCTTGGCGACAAAGGACTGATCGGGCACACCCAGCCGCGTCGCCTGGCAGCCCGGACGGTCGCCGAACGCATTGCCTCGGAGCTCGACGTCGAAATCGGCCAGGAGGTTGGTTTCCAGGTCCGTTTTACCGGCGAGGTCAGTGCCGCCACCAAAATCAAGCTCATGACGGACGGCATCCTGCTGGCAGAGATCCAGCGGGACAAGCTGCTCAGGAAATACAGCACCATCATCATCGACGAGGCCCATGAACGCAGCCTCAACATCGACTTCATCCTCGGCTACCTCAAGCGGATCCTCCCGCAGCGCCCCGACCTGAAGATCATCATCACCTCGGCCACGATCGATCCCGAGCGTTTCGCCAAGCACTTCGGCAGCGATGACGAGCCTGCCCCCATCATCGAGGTCTCTGGCCGTACCTACCCGGTGGAGATCCGCTACCGGCCGCTGTCTCAGCCCCTCGATGCCGATGACGAGAGCTCCGACGACGAGCTCGAGGAGGACCGCGATCCCCTCGACGCCGTCTGCGACGCTGTGGACGAACTGGCCAAGGAAGCCCCGGGAGACATCCTCATCTTCTTCTCCGGCGAGCGCGAAATCCGCGACGCCGCCGAGGCCATCAACGGCCGGATCCAAAGCAACCGGCGCCTGACTGGCACAGAAGTCCTTCCCCTGTTTGCGCGTTTGAGCCTTCAGGAGCAGCACCGCGTCTTCAACCCCGGAGGCAAGCGCCGCATCATCCTGGCGACCAACGTGGCGGAGACCTCGCTTACGGTTCCCGGCATCAAGTACGTCATCGACACCGGCACGGCCCGCATCTCCCGGTATTCGCACCGGACCAAGGTCCAGCGACTGCCCATTGAGCGGGTATCACAGGCATCGGCCAACCAGCGTTCAGGGCGTTGCGGCCGAGTGTCCGAAGGCATCGCGATCCGCCTGTACTCGGAAGAGGACTTCGAGTCACGCCCTCAGTTCACGGATCCGGAAATCCTGCGGACCAACCTCGCCGCGGTGATCCTGCAAATGACTGCCATGGGGGTGGCCCGCGGACCCAAGGACGCGGAGAACTTCCCGTTTGTGGAACCGCCGGAGACCAGGGCCATCAACGACGGCGTAACGCTGCTTCGCGAACTCGGCGCCTTGAGCGCCCAAAAATCCCCTGATGCCCGCGGCAACGCCCGCAACGGCGGTGGACTGACCGCCGTCGGACAGAAACTCGCCCAACTTCCCGTCGATCCCCGGCTTGGCAGGATGATCGTCGAGGCCGGCAAGCGGGGGTGCGTCCGGGAGGTCATGATCCTCGCCGCGGCCCTGACCATCCAGGACCCCAGGGAAAGGCCGACTGACAAGCAACAGCTGGCGGCGGAGAAGCATGCACGCTTCCGGGACGAGATCTCCGACTTCACGGGCTACCTCAACCTCTGGAATTACCTCCAGGAAAAGCAGCGCGAACTTTCTTCCACGCAGTTCCGCAGACTCTGCCGCAACGAATTCATCAATTACCTGCGTGTTCGCGAGTGGCAAGACCTGTTCACGCAGCTCCGCCAACTGGCCAAGCCCCTGGGCATCAGCCTCGACAACAAGCGTCAAGCCGACCCCGTAGGAAACTACGAGGGCATCCACATCAGTTTGCTGTCGGGCCTCCTCAGCCACATTGGCCTGCTGGACGAGCGCAAGCGCGAATACGCAGGCGCCCGGGGAAGCCGGTTCGCGATCTTCCCTGGTTCGGCATTGTTCAAGAAGTCGCCTACGTACGTCATGGCCGCTGAACTGGTGGAGACCAGCAGGCTGTGGGCGCGTGTTGCCGCGAAGTTTGATCCACTGTGGGCCGAGCAAGTCGCCCCTGACCTGGTGAAGCGCACCTACAGCGAACCGCATTGGTCATCACGCCAGGGTGCAGTGCTTGCCCATGAAAAAGTCACTCTGTACGGCGTTCCAATCATTCCGAACCGCCGGGTGAACTACGGGCGCATCGATCCCGAGCTCTCCCGTGAGTTGTTCATCCGCCATGCCCTGGTGGAGGGCGAGTGGAGGACTCACCACAAATTCTTCCATCGCAACCGGGCCTTGCTGCAGGAAATCGAGGAACTCGAAACGCGCATGCGCCGACGGGACATCCTGGTGGACGACCAGACCCTGTTCGAGTTTTACGATGCCCGCGTCGGCAAAGACGTGGTCTCCGAAAGGCATTTCGACAAGTGGTGGAAGGACGCGCGCCAGTCCGACCCCCATCTGTTGGACTTCGACCAGTCGCTGTTGATGAGCGAAGACGCCGAAGCCCTGGACGACTCCGCATATCCGAAGACCTGGGTTCACAAGGGCTTTGAGCTGCCTCTGAGCTATGAGTTCCACCCCGTGGCGCCGGGTTCTGCTCCGAATCCGTCCGATGGCGTGAGCGCCGAGGTTCCGGTGCTGTTCCTGAACCAACTGGACGACGCCCCGTTCCGCTGGCAGATTCCGGGCCAGCGGGTGGACCTTGTCACAGCCCTGATCAAGTCGCTGCCCAAGCAGGTCCGGAAGAACTTTGTGCCCGCGCCGGATGTCGCCAGGCAGGCCACCGAAGCCTTGGAAGCCGGCTTCGATCCCGAGGTCGACGAGCTGGAGCCCTCCTTGGAGCTGGTGCTGCGCCGGCTTCGAGGGCACATCATTCCGCCGGGCTCGTGGAACTGGGAGGCCGTGCCGCCCCACTTGCGTGTCAGTTTCAAGGTGGTGGACAGCAAGGGCAAAGTGCTGGACGAGGGCAAGGACCTGGCCCAATTGAAGGAAAGACTTGCCCCGGCCACCCGCCGCGCCATCGCCGAGTCGCTGGGAGCTACGCCCGCGACGACGTCCCGCGCCTCACGGGGGAACGGTTCGGTCGCGCCGGGCGGCCAGGCCACACCGGCCTCCGGCAGCTCCACACCGGGCGACACCCCGACCTCGGCCGAGCGCGCGGTGGCAGAACGGACCGGAATCACGGAATGGGATTTCGGCACCGTGGACCGCCAGGTCAGCAGGACCATCAAAGGCCACGCAGTCACCGGGTTCCCGGCCGTGATGGACGAGGGCAAATCCGTGGCATTGCGCGTATTCCAGACCAAGGCCGAACAGGAATCAGCCATGCGAGGCGGCGTCATCCGGTTGCTGGCCCTGCGTATCCCCTCCCCGGACCGCTATGTGCTCGAACACCTCAGCAACACCGAGAAACTGACCTTCAGCCAGAATCCGCATGGGTCAGTCAGCGCCCTGATCGCTGACTGCGCGTTGGCTGCGATCGACAAACTGGTTCCGCAGGAATTGCCATGGGACCGGCAGTCCTTCGATGCGCTCTACGAAGTCGTCAGGGCAGAACTGATCGATACCGTCTTCACGGTGACCGCCGTCGTCGAACGTATCCTGGCCAGTACCCGACGCATCCAGAAGGCACTCAAATCCAACGCAAGCCTGCCGCTGATCAGTGCGCTCAACGACATGAAGAGCCAACTGGAGCAGCTGGTCTTCCCGGGTTTTGTGGCACAAACGGGCTACGCACAGCTCAGCCAGTTGCCGCGGTATCTGCAGGCCATGGAGAAGCGCTTGGAAAAGCTGCCTGGCAATGTGCAGCGTGACAGCCTCAACATGGGCACCGTTCAGGCCTTGGAGGACGACTATGACGACGCCGTGTCCGCGCTGCTCCCCGGACGTCGGGCCGGCGCTGAGTTAACCCGGGTGCGCTGGATGATCGAGGAGCTGCGCGTCAGTCTCTTCGCAGTGGAGCTCGGTACGGCCTACTCCGTGTCGGAGAAGCGGATCCGCACGGCGCTGAACCAGGCGCTCGCCCCCGCGTAGCGAGCCACGGGCGGAGACGAAAAACCCGGCGGCGCCTTTACAGCACCGCCGGGTTAACTGGGAAGGGAATCAGTCTTCCGGGACAGCCTCGCCGTGCCCGGCCGCCCGCAGCGCCGCACGCAACTTCACAGCCGTCGCGTCCATCACGGCCGGGTCCGGGTTGTGGTCGACGTTGTGGATCTCAAAATCTGCGGTGGAATAGGCGGGCCACACGTGGACATGGAGGTGGTCCACCTCGAAACCTTCCATCAGGACACCCACGCGCTTGGCTGAGAACAACTCTTCCTGGACCTTGCCGATGCTCTGGGCGACATCCATGACTTTGGCCAAAAGCTGGGGGGTAGCGTGCGTCCAGGAGTCGACTTCCTCGCGCGGGACCACCAGCGTATGGCCTTGGGTGATCGGGGCGATGGTCAGGAACGCCACTACTTCTGCGTCCTTCCACACGAAGCGGCCCGGAATCTCCCCGTTGATGATCCTGGTGAACAAGGTACTCATGCGTCTGCCCTTTCGGCTGGTTCCTGCAGTGTTGCGGTGTCCAGCACAAATCGGTACTTCACGTCGCCGGCCACCATGCGGTCATAGGCCTCGTTGAGCTGTTCCGCCCCAACGATTTCGATGTCACTTGCAACCCCGTGCTCTGCACAGAAGTCCAGCATCTCCTGGGTCTCCTCGATCCCGCCAATCAACGAGCCTGCGTAGGCGAGGCGGCGTCGGATGAGCAGGCCCGGGCTGACCGGAGGCATCTCGTCGGCGGGAAGGCCAAGCTGGAAGAGCGCCCCATCGAGCCGGAGCGTACGGAAGTACGGGTTGAGGTCGTGGGGAGCGGCAACGGTATCGATGATGACGTCGATGCTCCGGTTGGCGGCCTCCATCGCGTCGGCATCCTTGGAGAGCACCACGTGGTCCGCTCCGAGTTCTCGGGCGGCATCGAATTTGGACTCGGAAGTAGTGAAGACCGTGACCTCCGCCCCCATGGCCTTGGCGATCTTGACGGCCATGTGCCCCAGTCCGCCCAATCCGACCACTCCTACGGAGTCGCCCTCTTCGACGTCGAAGTACCTCAACGGTGAATAGGTGGTGATTCCCGCGCACAGGAGTGGTGCCGCTGCTGCCGGGTCCAGCGACTCGGGTACCCGCAGCACGAAGCGCTTGTCCACCACTACCGACGTCGAATAGCCGCCCTGGGTGATGGCATCGGCATGGCGGGGATCGGCAGCGCCGTAGGTACCGACGTTGCCGCGCTCGCAATACTGTTCCAGGCCTTCAAGGCAGCTGTCGCATTCGCGGCACGAGTCAACCATGCAACCGACTCCCACACGGTCACCCACGGAGAAGTCCTCCACAGCGGTTCCCACACGGGTTACGTGGCCAACAATCTCGTGGCCGGGCACCAGCGGGTACGGGGGCACCCGCCACTCTCCCCGGGTCGCGTGGACATCCGAGTGGCACAAGCCGCAGAATTCGATGGCGATCTCCACGTCGTCCTCACCAGGCTCGCGGCGTGCCACTGTCAACGGCACCAGGCCGCTTTCGGGCGAGGTGGCACCATACGCCGCAGCCAGCACCCCGGCGGGAGCTTCGGTGGTATCCAGGGTGATGGTCTTCGCGAGGGGTGGGGGCACGGGGCGTCCAGGATTCATGCTTCGACGCTACTCCCGTCGGCGCGGCTCATGCTACTTGAGGCATCGGCGCCGTCTTCGAACGGCGCGTCTCCCACGGCGACATCGTTCGCTGCGTTGTTCGACCACTGCGAAAAGGAACCGGGGAACAACGCGGCGCTGTAGCCCGCAATCTCCAGGGCGGCGATCTCGTGGGAAGCCGTAACGCCGGAGCCACAGTAGACGGCAACATTGGAGTTTTCGTCCAGGCCCAGGAATTCAAAACGGCGCCGTAACTCCTCAGGCGGGAGGAATTTGCCCTCCGAAGATACGTTCTCCGTTGTTGGCGCGCTCAGGGCGCCCGGGATGTGCCCGGCCCTGGGATCGACCGGTTCGACCTCACCCCTGTACCGCTCCCCTGCCCGGGCATCCAACAGGATTCCAGCACGGCTCCACCGTGACGCCTCCAGCTCGGTGATGGACGGCATTCGGCCATCTCCCAGGGAAACATTCCCGACGGCGGCGGTCACCTCGCCTGCCTCCAGCGGGTGGCCGGCGGCACGCCAGGCGGCCAGGCCGCCGTCGAGCAGGTGAACGGACTCCACACCGGCGTTGCGAAGCATCCACCAGGCGCGGGCTGCCGCCATGCTCCCGCTGTCGTCGTACGCAACTATCGTGTCGCCGTCGTTGATGCCCCACCGCCGCGCAGTTTCCTGGAAGCGTTCCGGGGAGGGCAAGGGGTGTCGGCCCCGTCCTGCCTCGGCATGGTCTGCCAGCTCCGTGGGAAGGTCAACGAACACCGCACCCGGCACGTGGGCGGTGAGGTAGTTCGCGTGTCCGTCAGTCCGGCCCAGGATCCACCGCACGTCCAGGAGTACGGTCCGCTCTCCTGATTCAAGGCGCTGGTGCAGTTCCGGGACAGTCATCAGGGTGGCCATGCGTTCTCCTTAGTCGGGATGCGGGCGCCGGTGCTGCCGGAACCACGTTTCCAGCCTAGGCTTATCCGGTGACCAATTCGTGTATTCAGGACAGAACCTGGGCCAGCGAGGCCATCCGCACCATTGAGGCCGAAAACAACCGCTCGGCGGACACGCACCTCTACGCCGTTCCGCTTCCCGAGCACTGGGGTGTGCAGCTGTACCTGAAGGATGAGTCCACGCACCGTTCGGGCAGCCTGAAACACCGCCTGGCGAGGTCGTTGTTCCTGTACGGCTTGGTCAACGGATGGATCACCGAGGGAACCACCATCGTGGAAGCCTCCAGCGGCAGCACCGCTGTCTCAGAGGCCTATTTCGCCCGGCTGATCGGATTGCCGTTCATCGCTGTCATGACCAAGACCACCAGTCCCGAGAAGATTGCGCTCATCGAGGACTTTGGCGGCTCATGCCTGCTGGTGGACCATGCCTCGGAGGTCTACGCCGTTGCCGAGGAAACCGCCCGGACCTCCGGCGGCCACTACATGGACCAGTTCACCTACGCTGAGCGGGCCACGGACTGGCGTGGGAACAACAACATCGCAGAATCGATCTTTGAACAGCTCGCACTCGAAGAGCACCCCGTGCCGGAATGGATCGTCGTGGGCGCCGGAACCGGCGGAACCAGCGCAACCATTGGCCGCTACCTTCGCTACAACAGGTACGCCACCCACCTGGCCGTGGTTGATCCGGAAAACTCCGCCTTCTACCCGGCATGGAGGGACGGCAATGCAGCTACCGCCACGGGGCTCCCGTCACGTATCGAGGGCATCGGCCGCCCCCGCTCGGAACCAAGCTTCGTGCCGGCGGTGATTGACCACATGATCCAGGTTCCTGACGCCGCCTCCGTTGCGGCCATGCGCCACCTCCGCAAACTCACGGGCCTCCACGCCGGACCTTCGACAGGCACCAACTTGTGGGGTGTCTGGCAGCTGGTGGCACAAATGGTGGCAGAGGGCCGCAAGGGCAGCATCGTTTCGCTCATGTGCGACGCCGGTGACCGATACGTAGGCAGCTATTACGACGCCGGGTGGCTGGCTGCCCATGGCCTGGACCCGGTTCCGCACGAGCAAGTGCTGAACCGCTTCCACGACACAGGAGTCTGGACGGGCTAAACCTCCACCGAATCGCGCGGTGCCAGCTTGCTGTAGCTCGTGCCGTAGCGGGCACCGATCCTTGTCACGTGGCCTTCAACGATGCCGCGACCCAGGTCATTGAGCAATCCGTCATGAACCGGGAAGGCCTTGGGTGCGCGCACCGAGATCACGAAGTCCACTACCTCCCCCACCTTCGACCAGGGGGCATTGATGGGAACAAGGAGCGTCTGGACACTGATCCCGTCCGGAACCACAAACGAGTCCCCGGGGTGGAATACGTTCCCATCCACCAGGTAACCGATGTTTGCCACGACAGGAATCTGCGGGTGGATCACGGCGTGCTGTCCCCCAAAAGTCCGGATGCCGAAACCCGCCACGTCAAAAGTTGAGCCGGGATCAACAGAGTGCACGCGTTCAGCCACGTCGCTGTCTTCTTTCAGCGCGGCCGCCACACCTGCGGGTGCGTACACTTCCAGTGCACCATTGCTTCGCAGGGCAGCCAGCACTACGGGCCGGTCGATGTGGTCATTGTGCTCATGGGTGACAAGCACAGCGCTGGCTCCCTCCAACGCCTCCTCCGATTCGGAGAAGGTGCCGGGATCGATGACCAGGACCTTTCCATCCTTCTCCAACCGGACACAGGCATGGGTGTACTTGGTGAGCTTCATGGGGACAGCCTATGGGCCGCCCGTGACAGTTTCCAAGCATCGCCAACTGGTAAAATCGAAGTTTGCCAGCATCCCCACGGAAGTGAGCTTTCCATGCCACACGGCACCAATTCCGCCGCGACCGACCCGAGCAGGCCGGCTGCTCCGGCCACCGGCGGAGTCAAGGAGCAGCGCGTCACCAAGCAGCGCCTGGCCGTCAGCGCCGCCTTGGACGAATTGGATGACTTCGTCAGCACCCAGGAGTTGTATCGCCTGATGCAGAACAAGGGCATCTCGGTGTCCTTGGCCACCAGCTACCGCATTCTGCAGTCCCTGGCCGACGACGGCCTCATTGATGTCCTCCGCAACGGCGAGGGCGAAGCCGTCTACCGGCGTTGCGCCGTCACCGGGCACCACCACCACCTGCTGTGCCGCAACTGCGGCAAGGCCGTGGAAGTCGAAGCCCCCGCCGTCGAGACCTGGGCCGCACGCACGGCTTCCGAACACGGCTTCACGGAAGTGGCCCACACGGTGGAAATCTTTGGCCTGTGCCCCGAGTGCACTGCCAAGAAGGCCGCAGGACAGCTCTAGAGCGCCCGGGCTGGCTGGTCACGCGTGACCCGGCCATTCAAGCCGCGGTCCACCCGCAGCCTGCCAATGATCCGGCACACCACGTAGATCAGGAAAGACAACGTCGTCACGTAGGGACTGATCGGGATGCGGCTGCCAAGGGCGAGGAGGATGCCCCCCACCGTGGAGGTCAGGGCGAACGCGACACTCAAAACGACCACCAGCTTGGGCGAGGTAGTCACCCGCAAGGCTGCCGCGGCCGGGGTGATGAGCAAAGCCAGCACCAACAGCGCGCCAACAATCTGAATGGACAGGGCCACGCTGACGCCCAGCAGGACCATGAAACCGATCGCCAGGCCCCGCACGGGAACACCGCGGGCTTCGGCCATCTCCGGATCCACGCTGGCGAAGCTGAGGGGGCGCCAGATAGCGATCAACGCAATCATCACCACTACAGCGGTTCCGGCCAGGGCCTGCAACTGGACGGTGTCCACGGAGACAATCTGGCCGGTCAAGAGCCCGAATTTGTTGGCTGCACGGCCTTCATAGAGCGCCAGGAAAAGAATCCCCAGGCCCAGCCCGAAGGGCATGATGACGCCGATGATCGAGTTCTTGTCCCGCGCCCGGACTCCCATGAAGCCCAGCAGGACGGCTGCCGCCACCGAACCGATCAGGGAGCCGAGGATGATATCGGCACCGATCAGCAGCGCAAAGGCCGCACCAGCAAAGGACAGTTCGGAGATCCCGTGGACCGCGAAGGCCAGGTCACGCTTCATCACGAACGTGCCCACCAGGCCGCCGAGCAATCCAAGGACAGCGCCGGCCCAGAGCGAATTCTGGACGAGGACCAGCAATTCGCCGTAGTTCTCGAAGTTGAAGATGGTCTGCAGGATTTCGGCCACGTCCACTTAGAGCTCCTCCCCGGCGGTCGCATGGGCATCGTCATGGAAGTGCGTGGTGGCGTCCGGAAGACCGACGACGACGATCCTTCCGTTGGTGTGGATGACCTCCACATGGCTGTTGTACAGTTCGGACAAAACGTCCGTGGTCATGACTTCCTGCGGGGTTCCCACCCGGAACTGGCCACCGGCCAGGTACAGCACACGGTCCACATACTCGATGACTGGATTGATCTCGTGCGTCACGAAGACCACGGCGCTGTTCCGTTCGTGGCATTGTTTGTTGATCAGGGAGCTGACGCCCTGTTGGTGGTGAAGATCCAGGGACAGCAACGGCTCGTCGCAGAGCAGGATCCGGGGTTCGGTGGCCAGTGCCTGGGCCACCCTTAGCCGTTGCTGTTCGCCTCCGGAAAGCTGGCCAACCGGTACCTTGGCGTAGTCCGAGGCTCCTACCAGTTCGAGCAGTTCGTCGATGCGCTGATTGACTTTTCCGGATGCGAGCCGCATCCCCCAGCGATGGCCGTCCATACCCAAGCCCACCAAATCGCGTGCACGCAAGGGGGTGTCCGGTGCGAAGGACTTCTGCTGGGGAATGTAACCGATCTGCTTGCTGCCACGTTCCACCGGATGCCCCGCCAGGGAGACCGTTCCCGCGTGAAGTTCCTGCAAACCCAGGAGGACCTTCAGGAAGCTGGTCTTGCCGCTGCCGTTCGGCCCCAGGACGGCAAAGAACTCGCCCGGGTTGATGTCGAGGTCAAGGTCCTTCCAGAGTGTCCTCTTGCCGAACTGCAGACTGGCTCCGCGGAGGCTCACTACGGGTGTCAAAAGTTGTCCTCTATCCATACGTTGCTGGGAACGTAGTTTGTTGGGTGCCGGCCCGGGGCATCCGGCGTGGTTGTTGGCAGGCCTCGGTGGCGGCAGGCAAAAGGCCCCGCAGCCATCCTGAACATCTTAGGACGCCGGCCGGGCCCTTCACCGCATTTGTGGAAGCGGGAAAACGCTACTTCTTGAGCGCGGAGGAAACCGACTCCACGTTATCGGTCATCCATTGGATGTAGTCCTTGCCGTCGGGCAGGGTCTCAGTGAAGTTCACCACCGGCACCTTTGCGGACTCGGCGGCCCGCTTGACGGTTTCGGTCTGGGGGCCTGCCGTCTGCTCGTTGTACGCAAGGAACCGGACTGAACCGGCGCTAAGAAGATCGGTGGTTTCCTTCATGACGGCGGGCGGAACGTCAGAGCCCTCTTCAACTGCGGCACTGTAGGCCTCGGGCGTCTTGTTCTCCAGGCCCGCAGCTTCCAGGAGGTACAGCGGAACAGGCTCGGTGATCGCCACAGGTGCATGTTCGTTTGCTGCCTTCACGGCATCCAGCTTGCCGGTCAGGTCCTTGAGCTTTGCCTTGAAGGCATCGGCGTTTCCCGTGAACGTTGAGGCCGATGCCGCGTCCAGGCTGCCGAGCTTGCCCGCCACGGCGTCGGCGACCTTGCCCATGACGTCGAGGTTGTACCAAACGTGCTCGTTGAAGTCGCCGTGGCTGTGGCTGTGGCCTTCTTCGGAGTGTGCGTCTTCGCTGTGGCTCGCCTCTGCGGGAGCCAGCCCGGAAAGATCCACTGCGCTGATCATGTTGTCGTGGCCGACCTTGGTTTCGTCGGCAATCTTGTGCAGGAACTCGTCATAGCCCCCACCGTTCTCCACCACGAGCTTGGCCTTGGAAATCGCGAGTTTGTCTTGGGCGCTGGCCTCATAGGAGTGCGGGTCCTGGCTTGTTTTGGTGATGATGGCGCTGACGTTCACCTTGTCACCGCCCACCGCCTTCACGATGTCGCCGTACACATTTGTGGAAGTGACAACCTCGATGGCCCCGGAAGACGAGGGACTGTTGGCCCCGGCGTTACCGGCGCAGGAGGAAAGCAGGAGCGCTGCGATACCTGCGGAAGCGGCTACGGACAGGCGGGCGGCGGAACGACGCACGAAGACCTCGGATCTACTCAAAATGAGAATCAAACACAATTACTGGCAAAAACCAGTGTAGCCCTAAATAGGAATGATTCCTATTTAGGAAAAAGGGTGGGCATCGCTCTGGCAGCGCTGCCCACCCTTTACCGCTTTCCGTCGTCGAAACTAGGCTTCCTGTGCACCAAAGCGCCGGATGCCTGTTGCCTGCGTAGCGTCGCGGATCTCGCCGACCAACTGTTCGATGACGTCCTCGAGGAACAGGACACCTTGGGTGTCCCCGCCGGAGCCGACAACGCGGGCCAGGTGGGAACCGGTGCGCTGCATGACGGACATGGCCCGCTCGATTTCATCGTCAGGAGACAGGTTGGCCAACGAACGGATGCGCCCCTCGGCGATGGGGTGCCGGCGGCCCTCGTCAGGGATGGACAGGATGTCCTTGACGTGGAGGTATCCGGCGAGTTCGCCGTCGTCGTCCACCATCGGGAAGCGGGAGAAGCCGGTACGGCTGACCGCCTTCTCCAGGTCCACCGGCGTCGAGGCCGTCTTAAGCACCACCAGCTTGTCCAACGGAACCATGATGTGGGAGGCCGTGTGCTCCGAGAACTCCAGTGCGCCGCTCAACAGGCCGGTCTCGTCATCCACCAGGCCGTGCCGGGTGGACTCCTGGACGATCGACTGCACTTCCTCGAGCGTAAAGGAAGAAGAGACTTCGTCCTTCGGCTCGATTTTCATCAATCTCAGGATGTGGTTCGCCAGCCAGTTGAGGCTCCAGATGACCGGGTTGACCACGCGGGCGATGAACATCAGCGGTGGCGCCAGCAGAAGGGCGGCCTTGTCCGCCACAGAAACCGAAATGTTCTTGGGGACCATCTCACCGAACGTGACGTGCAGGAACGTGACGAACAGCAACGCAATCACGAAGGCGGTGACGTCCGCCAACTCAACCGGCACGCCGACAAGTTCCAACGGCTCGGCCAGGAGATGGTGGATGGCGGGCTCGGCAACCTGAAGGATCAGGAGGGAGCAGACGGTGATGCCCAATTGCGCGCAGGCGAGCATCAACGACACATTTTCCATGGCGCGCAGGGTTGTCTGCGCGCGTTTGGAGCCGGCCTCGGCCAAGGGCTCGATTTGGCTGCGGCGCGCCGACATGACGGCGAATTCCGCACCCACGAAGAAAGCATTGCCGATCAGGAGGATGACAAGCCAGACAATTCCTACCCAGTCACTCATAAGGCACCTGCCTCGTGCTGGGTGGATCCGGCATCGCTTTGCCCGTCATCCCGGACAATGTGGTGGAAACAGATCCGGTCGATCCTGCGGCCATCCATCCTGGTGACCGTCAGGGTCCCGTCCGGTGTCTCCACGACGTCGCCCACCTTGGCGATCCTGCCCAGCTGGCTCATGACGTAGCCGCCCACGGTTTCATAAGCGGACTCGTCCGGAACTGTGAGGTTCGGAATCTGCTCGGATACTTCGTCCGGCCGAAGCAGGCCCGGAAAGTACCAGTCGCCGGTCGCGCTTTGCAGCACTCCCGGGCGCACTTTATCGTGCTCGTCCGCGACCTCTCCGACGATCTCTTCCACCAGGTCCTCAAGGGTGGCGATTCCCGCCGTGCCGCCATACTCATCAAGCACGACGGCGAGTTGCAGGTTGCCCTCGCGCAGTTCGGAGAGCAGGGCGTCAAGGTGGATGGTCTCAGGGACCTGCAGGATATCGGTCATGATGGCGCCCGCCTGGAGATTGGCACGACGCTCTGCAGGAACAGCCACCGCCTTCTTCACGTGGACCACACCGCGGATGTCGTCCGTGGAATCGCCGATGATCGGAAACCGCGAGTATCCCGTGCGCCGTGCGGCGTCGAGGATGTCGGTCACCGACTGGTCGGCGTCGATGGTCTCCATGCGGATGCGTGGCGTCATGACATCGGCTGCCGTACGCCCGGAGAAGTTCAGGGTCCGGGCCACGAAATTCGCCGTCCCCGCATCCAGCGTGCCAAGCTCCGCCGAACGACGAACCAACGAAGCGAGCTCGGCCGGCGTACGTGCCCCCGAGATCTCCTCCTTGGCCTCAAGGCCGAACAGATTGAGGACCTTGTTGGAGAATCCGTTCAGCACGATGATGGCCGGCTTGAAGACGGCGGTAAACATCAGCTGCGGGCGCGCGAGCCGCTTACCCAAAGGGAAGGCCAGGGCGATGGCCATGTTCTTGGGGACCAGTTCGCCAAGCAGCATCGACAACAAGGTGGCGAAGGCCATTGCCACGATCAAAGCGACAGAGTGGACAACCTCGCTGGGAAGACCCAGCAATCCGAGCGGACCCAGGAGCAGCTGGCCAACAGAGGGCTCCATGACGAAACCCGTCAAGAGCGTGGTCAGTGTGATGCCGAGCTGGCAGCTGGAGAGTTGGGTGGAGAGCGACTTGAGGCACTTCAGCAGGGGGGCCGCAGCGGGGTCACCGTTATCGACAGCACGCTGGACGCTTGCCTGGTCAAGGGCAACCAAGGAAAACTCAACTGCGACAAAGAAGCCGGTCCCGAGAATCAGGGCAAAACCGGCCAGGAGAAGAAACCATTCCACTTAGCGCATCCCTCCAAGGGCAGGCACGTGCAATGGGGTTAAGGCCTGCGGCGCGGGGTTTCGCCCCGGCGGAGGCTGGCCGGGTGCTGCGGACGCATGGTCTGCGGCACCACCGGCAGTGAACGCCGGCGCATGATGGGCATGTGAACGGGTATTGCCGGCTCGACGGGCACGCTGTGTGGAGTTGCCAGGTTGGCTCCCCCGACAGTTCCCAGGCCGGCACCTAGATTTACTGTCCATAAGAACTTCAGTCTACAGTCCGCTTACTCGGGCCTGCCCATGAAAGGATTTAATTCGCAACACGAAAAGCTGGTCCAACCCACTGAGTCGACAGCGACATGATTTAGGTCACCACTATTGGCAGTTAACCAACGATCCTAACTAGACTGTCAGGGGTCTGAGTTCGCGGGACCCGGACCCTGTCCCATCGTTGCGGAAAAGCAACTTTGGCCAGCGGGAAAACAACACTCATGGAAGAGGCGTATTTCAAGTGCCAGAGCAGCCCAGCCACCGTCTACCAGAGGAATTTGGCGGAAACGAGTGGCTCGTTGACGAACTGTACGAGCGGTACCAGCAGGACAAGAACTCGGTGGACACCAAGTGGTGGCCCCTCTTCGAATCCTTTGCTTCCGCTGACGGCACTTCTTCCAACGGAACCTCTGCAGCTCCAGCAGCTGCCAATCCCCCTACCCAAGTACTTCCCGTCGTAGCTCCGGCTGCAGCGGCTCCGGCACCGGCGCCGGCAGCCCCCGCAGCGGCACCGGCCGCCGCCCCTGCGGCTCCGGCAGCGCCCGCTCCGGCGAAGAAAGAACCTGCAACAGTTGCCCGGGACGGTGCAAAGAAGCCCGCCGCCGGCAGCACTGCGCAGCCAATCCCTGCCCAGCTGCCTAAGAGCAACAAGGCCCCCACGGCACCGGAAGAGGATGTCGTTTCCGTCCTCCGCGGTCCGGCCAAGGCCATCGCCACCAACATGGTGACCAGCCTGGAAGTTCCCACTGCTACCAGCGTCCGCGCCGTGCCGGCCAAGTTGCTCATCGACAACCGTGTTGTCATCAACTCGAACCTTGCCCGTGCCCGCGGTGGCAAGGTTTCCTTCACGCACCTCATCGGCTACGCCGTGGTCCGCGCGCTGTCCCAGTTCCCGTCGATGAACGTCTACTACGACGAGATTGACGGCAAGCCCAGCGCCGTGCAGCCCGCGCACGTCAACTTCGGCATCGCCATCGACATGCCCAAGCCCGATGGCACCCGCCTCCTGATGGTTCCGAACATCAAGAAGGCCGAAACCATGGACTTCGCCGAGTTCTGGCACACCTACGAGGACCTCATCAAGCGCGCCCGCAACGGCAAGCTGACCGCTGACGACCACGCAGGCACCACCGTCTCGCTGACCAACCCCGGCGGCATCGGCACAGTGCACTCAGTTCCACGCCTGTCCAAGGGCCAGGCCGCCATCATCGGCGTCGGCGCACTTGACTACCCGGCAGAGTTCCAGGGCGCGAGCGAGAAGATCATCGCCCAGAACGCCATCAGCAAGATCCTCACGCTGACCTCCACTTACGACCACCGCGTGATCCAGGGTGCAGGCAGCGGCGAGTTCCTGAAGCTCGTCCACCAGCTCCTGCTCGGTGCGCAGAACTTCTACGACGAAATCTTCGAAGCCCTCCGCATTCCGTACGAGCCCGTTCGCTGGAGCCCGGACCTTCAGGTGGATCCGGCTGACGAGATCAACAAGGTTGCCCGCATCCAGCAGCTGATCCACTCCTACCGCGTGCGTGGCCACCTCATGGCGGACACCGATCCCCTGGAATACGTCCAGCGCAAGCACCCGGACCTCGATGTCCTGACCTACGGCCTGACGCTGTGGGACCTTGACCGCGAGTGGCCGACCGGCGGTTTCGGCGGCAAGCCGATGTTGAAGTTCCGTGACATCCTCGGTGTTCTGCGCGATGCGTACTGCCGCACCACCGGCATTGAGTACATGCACATCCAGGAGCCTGCTGAGCGCAAGTGGTTCCAGGACCAGCTGGAGCACCCCTACTCCAAGCCGAGCCGCGAAGAGCAGCTGCGGATCGTCTCCAAGCTGAACGCAGCCGAAGCTTTCGAAACCTTCCTGCAGACGAAGTTCGTGGGCCAGAAGCGCTTCTCGCTCGAAGGCGGCGAATCGCTGATCCCGCTGCTGGACGCCATCATCTCGGATGCTGCCGACGACGGACTCGACGAAGTCGCCATCGGCATGGCCCACCGTGGCCGCCTCAACGTGCTCACCAACATCGCGGGCAAGACCTACGCCCAGGTGTTCCGCGAGTTCGAAGGCACCCAGGACCCGCGATCCGTCCAGGGCTCCGGTGACGTCAAGTACCACCTCGGCACCGAGGGAACCTTCACCTCGGACAACGGCAAGCAGACCAAGGTGTACCTGGCCGCGAACCCGTCCCACCTCGAAGCAGTGGACTCCGTCCTCGAGGGCATCGTCCGCGCCAAGCAGGACCGCCTCGACCAGGGCGAATCCTTCCCCGTGCTTCCGATCATGGTCCACGGTGACGCAGCCTTCGCCGGCCAGGGCGTGGTGGCGGAAACGCTGAACCTTTCCCAGCTGCGCGGGTACCGTACCGGTGGCACGATCCACGTGATCGTGAACAACCAGGTGGGCTTCACCACCGCCCCCTCGTCTTCGCGTTCGTCCACGTACTCCACGGACGTTGCCAAGATGATCCAGGCACCGGTCTTCCACGTGAACGGCGACGACCCCGAAGCCGTGGTGCGCATTGCGCAGCTCGCCTACGAGTTCCGCCAGCGGTTCCACAAGGACGTCGTCATCGACATGGTCTGCTACCGTCGTCGTGGCCACAACGAGGGCGATGATCCCTCGATGACCCAGCCGCTGATGTACAACCTCATCGAGGCGAAGCGTTCGGTCCGCAAGCTGTACACCGAATCCCTTATCGGCCGTGGCGACATCACCGAAGAGGAAGCCGAGCAGCTGCTCCGCGACTACCAGGAACGCCTTGAGCGGGTCTTCGCCGAGACCCACGCTGCGCAGACCTCCCCCATCCCGATCATCACTGCGGACTCTGCGGCGGTTTCGGACATCGAGCGCCCGATCGCCCAGCAAGCCGATTTCGGTACCAACTCGCCCACCTCCACGGCCATCTCCGCCGAGACCCTTGCCCGCATCGGCAAGGCCCACTTGGAGATTCCGGAAGGCTTCACCGTCCACTCCAAGCTCAAGCAGCTCCTGGAGAAGCGCGAGCAGATGTCCCGCGAAGGCGGCATTGACTGGGGCTTTGGCGAGATCGCAGCCTTTGGTTCCCTGATCATGGAAGGCGTACCCGTGCGCCTCGCTGGCCAGGACTCCCGCCGCGGTACCTTCGTCCAGCGCCACGCCGTCTTCCACGACCGCGCCAATGGCAATGAGTGGCTGCCCTTGGGCAACCTCTCCGACAACCAGGCAAAGCTGTGGATCTACGACTCCCTGCTCTCCGAATACGCGGCCATGGGCTTCGAATACGGATACTCCGTGGAGCGTCCTGACGCCCTGGTTCTCTGGGAAGCCCAATTCGGCGACTTCGTCAACGGCGCCCAGACAATCATCGATGAGTTCATCTCCTCGGCCGAACAGAAGTGGGGCCAGCGCTCCTCGCTGGTCCTGATGCTGCCTCACGGCTACGAAGGCCAGGGACCGGACCACTCCTCTGCCCGCATCGAGCGATTCCTGCAGCTGTGTGCCGAAGACAACATGATCGTCGCCAACCCGACGACTGCTGCTTCGCACTTCCACCTGCTGCGTCGCCAGGCGTACAGCCGTCCGCGCAAGCCGCTGATCATCTTCACGCCCAAGCAGTTGCTGCGCCTCAAGGGTGCCGCATCCGCCGTCGAAGATTTCACCACGGGCGGCTTCAAGCCGGTTATCGGGGATCCGGAAGTCCAGCCGGCAAACGTGGACCGGGTCATCCTGGTCTCGGGCCGTTTGTACTACGACCTCCTGTCCAACCGTCAGAAGTCCGGCGATACCTCCACCGCCATCATCCGCGTGGAGCAGCTCTACCCGCTGCCCAAGGCTGAGATCGAGGCCGAGCTCGCCAAGTACCCGAACGCTGACATCATCTGGGCCCAGGACGAACCCGCCAACCAGGGTCCGTGGCCGTTCATGGGCCTGAACCTGGCACCGGAGCTTGACCGCAAGCTGCGCTTGGTGTCCCGTCCGGCATCGGCTTCCACCGCCGCCGGCTCCATGAAGCGCCACGCCGCAGAGCAGGATGCCCTGATCAAGCAGGCATTCGAACGTAAGTAAAACCGAAACTGCCCGGCCTGAGGAGCGATTAACACGCCTCAGGCCGGGCAGTTCTGTTTAATGGGACTGAACCCGGGTCCTGAAACCGGCTGATGATCCGGACAATGTGCAAGGACCGCAACGAGTGTGAAGAGGTAACCGTGGAAGACAGGAAGCTGCGCATCGCAGCTGTTGGAGATGAACTGCTTGCGGGCCTGGGGGATCCCCGCGCCCTGGGCTGGCTCGGCAGAGTCCTTGCCCGCACGCCCCAGGACTCTGTCGTGGTGGAAAGCTTTGCGCTCCCCTGTCCCATGGAAGGCACAGAGGGCCTGGCAGCCCGTTGGCAGGACGAGGCCGGCCGGCGCTTCAGCGACACCCACGAGAACCGTTTGGTGGTAGGCCTGTCCGGACGTGACCTTGAGTTTGGCCTTTCCACGGCCCGCAGCCGCTTGAACCTGGCGAACATCCTTGACGGGGCTTCCCACAGCAGCGTCGAGGTCTTTGTCGTGGGTCCGCCGCCCACTCTTGACCCAGCACGCAACAAGCGGCTCGCTGAACTCAATACGGCTTTCGCGGATGTCACTACGCGCAGGAACCACCACTACGTTGACACGTTTTCCCCGTTGCTCAATCATGAGCAGTGGAGGACGGACCTCGCAGCCAATGGGGGAACACCGGGCCAGGCAGGCTACGGATTGATTGCGTGGCTGGTACTGCACCGGGGCTGGTTCCAGTGGCTTAATATCGCCCAACCGGAGTAGCCATGACGCGGAACGCGCAGCTTTCTGTAAGAGCATCGTTGGCAGCAACAGTCCTTGCCGTCGTTGCATCCACAGTTTCCTGCAGTTCCCCTCCCCCTGCTCCGTCGGCTGGGTCTTCCAGCAGCGCCGTCTCTCCGCCCTCGCAGTCAGCTGCCCTGCAGCCGTTCGACGCCGGCGCGTTACGCACCGAGTTCGAACGCGCCGCCAAGGAAGTGATGGTGCCCGGCGCCGTGGTCCTCTTGCAAACGCCGGACGGGAACCTCTCGTCGTCCTACGGGACAGGAGTCCGTGGCTCCGATCGTCCGGTGTCGGCAGAGGACCACATCCGCGTCGGTTCTGTCACCAAGACCTGGACCACCACAGTGGTCCTGCAATTGGTTCAGGAGGGCAGGCTTGCCCTGAGCGACCCCGTGTCCAAGTATCGTCCTGATGTTCCCAACGGTGAGGCAATCACCCTGGAACAGATGATGACCATGCGAAGCGGCCTCTTCAACTACACGGAAACCCTTGAGCTCAACACGGCCTTGGACAACCAGCCGCAAAGGCAGTGGAAGCCCGAAGAACTCCTCGCATTGGCCTTTGCCCATCCCCCGTATTTTGCTCCCGGACAAGGGTTCCACTACTCCAACACGAATACAGTGCTTCTGGGCCTGGTTGCCGAGAAGGTCGAAGGGAAGCCCCTGGGCCAGTTGTTCAAGGAACGCATCTTCGAGCCCCTTGGTTTGAAGGGCACGGTCTTCCCGGACGCCTCGTCCAACAGCATTCCGGACCCGCACCCCAAGGGCTATTTTTATGGCGACAACGTTCTGACTATGACCAATCCCGCACTTCCCGAGGACATGCAGAAGGAAGCGGCATCGGGCGCACTGGCGCCCAACGACGTCACCGACGTGAACCCATCCTGGGCATGGGCCGCCGGTTCAGGGATTTCCACCGCTGACGATTTGAAAATCCTGGGCGAAGCGATGGTCAACGGGAAACTCCTCAATGCCGAGCTGCAGAAAAGGCGCCTCGAGACCTTCTTCCCTACCAAACCTGAGGACCCCAACGGCGCCTCCTACGGCTTGGGAATAGCGAAGTTCGGGAAGCTGTACGGCCACACGGGCGAGCTGCCGGGATTCAACACCTTCATGGGCAGCGACCCGGCTAACGGCGTCACGCTGGTTGTCTGGACCAACCTGGCACCAGCAGCCGACGGGCGGGATCCTGCCGTGGTGATCGCCCGCGCCCTGATCGGCAAGCTGTACCGCGCTTCCTCCTGACCCGGAAGCCCTTGCCTTCCGGAGAAACGCGATATATCGTGATTTCATCAACGCGATATATCGCAACTTGGAGGGATCATGTCAGAGGAACTATGGACCGTGACGGGCCCGCAGACCATTGAAGTGGACAATGTCCGCTCCCTGAAGCTGGGCATCGTCAAAGGCCGCTTCGACATCGTGACGCACGACGAACCCTTTGTGCGCATCGAAATCAGCGAAATCACCGGCGACCCCCTGACGGTGACGCTGGTGGACGGGCGCCTGGAAGTGCGCCACCAGCTGCAGGGCCCCCAAGGGTGGTTCCGCAACCTGATGGGAACGGTTAACAACACCAGTACCAACTCAGTGGTGGTCGGTATTGCGCTGCCACCCGGCGTCGACGTCGAAGCCGGAACGGTGAGCGGCGACGGCATGGTCTCCGGCACCGGTGGCCGTATCCGCCTCAACACGGTGTCAGGTTCAGTCATGGCGGACGGCACCACCGGCGAACTGCATGTCAATACCGTCAGTGGCGAAGTGATCGCCAGGAACCACGACGGCGTCCTGACCGCCAAGAGCGTTTCCGGTGAGGTCACGGCGTCGGGAACCTTCACAAACGTCCGCGCCAGTACGGTCAGCGGCGACCTCAGCTTCGATCTCCAGGGCTACACGAACGACCTTGGAGCCAACTCAGTCTCAGGCGACCTGACCATCAGGCTCCCCCACGATGTGGGGCTGGATATCGTGGCCAAGTCGGCAAGCGGAACTGTGGTGATCGATGACCAGCTGTACGCTCAACCCGGAAGCAATGTGCACACCATCGTGGGACCGGATGAGCGGCTCATGCTTGTCCGCACGAATACGGTGTCCGGAAAGACGTACATCATCCATGGATCAGCACCTGCGGCCGGCAACAGCCCGCACTCACCAGGGGAAGCGGGCCTCTGATGCCTCCTGTGTTCGCCCATGGTGCCTTGCGGCTTTACTTGCTTGCGCTGTTGGAGTCAGGCCCCAAGCACGGCTATGAGCTGATCAAAGCCCTCGGCGATCGCTTCGGAGGGACGTACTCCCCCAGCGCAGGAACCATCTATCCCCGCCTGGGAAAGTTGGAAGAGGAAGGACTCGTTGCCACAGAGACCGAAGGCCGCCGCACCAAGTACTCCATCACCGCCGCCGGACGCGCTGAACTGGACAGCCGCAGGGAAGAACTGGCGGATGTGGAAGACACCATCTCGGCTTCGGTCAGGCGGCTGGCGGACAACTTGCGGGCCGATATCCGCAGCAACATGCGCGGCCTCCGGGCCGATCTGGCCGCGACGGCCGAAGCAGCCCGCGCCAGCGCCGCGTCCGCCACGTCCAGGAGCCGTACGGCGGGCCACACACCCGAGGGCCAGCGGATGCTGAAGGAAGCCGAATTGATGGTGCAGGCCTTCCGGGACGATATCCGCGTGGAGTTGCGACAACACGGAGCATCCCAGCCCCTGACCCCGGTGGCATTGGAGACCGTGCGCGCAGTGCTGGACCAGGCACGTATCTCCATCCGGAACTCACTGAACAGCTGACCGGTTCGCGGCGCGGCACCCTGATGTGCGAAACTGGAGGGCAGCTCTATTGAGTATCAATCATTGAAGGAGGCCAGCTATGAGCAAGCGTGCACGTAAGCGTCGTGACCGTAAGCGCGGCGGCGCGAACCACGGCAAGCGTCCCAACACCTAAGCCAGCGGCTTAGCGTCAAGGCTTAAGAGCGAGGGCCCCGGAAACCATGCGGTTTCCGGGGCCCTTGGCGTTAAGCCCCCTAACGCGGGGCTGCTTTCGAACCAGCGCCTGGATCAGGCATCAACAGGCTTGATGGAATGGATCCTGTCCAGGATGGAGTTCTTGAGGTTCTCCGGCGCGGATTCGGTGCACGAGCGCTTGACCATGGTGCGGATAAGGCACTCAAGGTCATACTGCTCCGCACATTCTTCACACGTGTCCAGGTGCTGCTTGATCTCCGTGAGGTCCTCGCGGGTCAAGGCGCCATCGAGGTACTCATAGATCCGCTGCATTCGCGTATCGTCGCAATCGCCCAATCCCTGGCAGTCGCTCATTTCTCTTTCTCCTGATTGTTGCTTCCGGCCGCGGCCTGATCTTCAGTGTGGGCCTTGAAGCCCCGTTCGGCGGCGTAGTCCGCCAGCATGTCCCGGAGCATCTTCCTGCCGCGGTGCAACCGCGACATGACAGTGCCGATCGGGGTGTTCATAATCTCCGAGATTTGCTTGTAGGCATATCCCTCGACGTCAGCGAAATAAACAGCCAGCCTGAACTCCTCAGGAATGGCTTGCAACGCGTTCTTGACGTCTGAATCCGGCAGATGGTCAAGCGCCTCAGCTTCCGCTGATCGCAGGCCTGCCGATGTATGCGATTCCGCCTTGGCCAGCTGCCAATCCTCGATCGTGTCCGAATTGGACTGCAACGGTTCACGCTGCCGCTTCCGATAAAGGTTGATGTAGGTGTTGGTCAGGATCCGGTACAGCCACGCTTTGAGGTTGGTTCCGGGCTTGTACTGGTGAAACGCCGAAAATGCCTTGGTGTAGGCCTCTTGGACGAGGTCTTCCGCGTCCGACGGGTTCCGCGCCATGCGCATGGCGGCCGAGTACAGCTGGTCTACATACTGCATGGCGTCGCGCTCAAAGCGCTCGCGACGCTGCTCAGGGCTCTCAGCTGCAATATCGACGACGGCCTGGTCCGGAGCGTTGTCATCGTCCGTCACTTCGGCTGCTTCGTACATGGCCGCTGCGGCCGGTTCAATGGTGCTCATCGTTGCCAAGTCTACTGTCAGCTTGGGAGAATCCGGCTGCACCCCATACCCGGCCTCGGGCAGAACCATGCGGTCCTTCACCAAAGTCAAAAAACCAACTCCGTTCAGCGAGCGGCATCAACGTGCCGCAGTCCGGTCTTCACCGCACCTGAAACTCACAACGGTCGCTGCCGGGTAAATATTCCGCAAAGGTGCAAGACTAGAACCCGACTGCACCCCGTGAACACAACAATCATCGAACAGTGTGGCAAGCCACCCAGGAGGCACACCATGTCTTTTATCCGTTTTCTCGCGCGGCCTATGCTCGCGTCCAGCTTCGTCGTCGCAGGTCTGGACAAGCTCAAGAACGCCGATGACACCGCGAAGCAACTCTCCCCGGTCCTTCGGCGCGCCTCGGAATCACTTCCCTTCAGAACCGATGAGAAGACCCTCGCCCGTGTTCTTGGAGGTGCGCAGCTTGGTGCAGGGGTGCTGCTCGGACTCGGCAAGCTTTCCCGTTTCGCCGCCACGGTTCTGGCGTTGACATCGGCCCTGAACTCCTACGTCGAATGGCGTTCGGCGGACATCAGCACCAAAGAGGCCCGCAGCGCCCGGAAGGCCCAGCTCCTGAAGAACATTTCACTGACCGGCGGCGTGCTGCTGGCATCGGTGGACACTGAAGGGCGGCCAAGCATCGCCTGGCGGGCAGAGCACCTGGCAGCCGATGCCCGCAAGGTGACCGGCAAGCAGATCAAGAAGGCAGATAAAGCGGTGCGCAAGGCCGTAGACAACGCAGTTGGAGCATAAGGAAGCATGACAGGAACCACCTCCGCCAATACCGCAACAGGCAAAGCCGCCGACCTTCCGCTGTGGCCGGCTCCTTATGCCAAAGGGCCAGTCGATGCCACAGTAACTGTCCCCGGTTCAAAATCGCTGACCAACAGGTTCCTCGTGTTGGCAGCTTTGGCGGATGGTCCCTCGCGCCTCCGTGCTCCCTTGCATTCGCGCGATTCTGCGCTGATGATCCAGGCCCTTCGGCAATTGGGGGCTACGGTCACAGAGGTTCCCGGTGACGGCGACTACGGACCCGACCTGGAAATCACTCCCCTGGATCCCACAGCCTCCAGCGATGAAACCGCCATCGACTGCGGTTTGGCCGGGACCGTGATGAGGTTCGTGCCCCCGCTGGCTGCTTTGCGCACCGGAGCTACCATCTTCGACGGCGACCCACATGCCCGCAACCGTCCGATGGGCACCATCATCGAGGCACTGATGGCTTTGGGAGTACCGGTGGCAGCGGAAGGCGGCAGGACGCCGTCGGCCCTTCCCTTCACGGTGGAAGGCACCGGCGAGGTGCGCGGCGGGCACCTCGTCATCGATGCCAGCGCTTCCTCCCAGTTTGTTTCGGCCTTGCTTTTGGTGGGCGCGCGCTTTACTGAGGGCCTCCACCTGGAGCACGTAGGCAAACCCGTTCCCAGCCTCGACCACATCACCATGACCGTTGAGGTCCTCCGGAGCGTCGGGGTTACTGTTGATGATTCGGTGCCGAACCACTGGCGCGTAGCTCCTGGCACCATCAACGCTTTCGACCGGCGGATCGAGCAGGACCTGTCCAATGCAGGGCCGTTCCTGGCGGCAGCCCTGGCCACGCGCGGCACAGTCCGGATCCCGAACTGGCCCGCCGGCACCACCCAAGTGGGCGACATGTGGCGCACCATCCTGGCAGCAATGGGGGCCACGGTGAGCCTTCACGAGGGAACGTTGACCGTGACCGGCGGAGCATCCATCCATGGCGCCGACTTCGACGAAACCAGCGAACTTGCACCCACGGTCGCCGCTTTGTGCGCACTTGCAGACGGCCCTTCCCGGCTGACGGGCATCGCCCACTTGCGCGGACACGAAACTGATCGCCTCGCGGCGTTGGTTGCCGAGATCAACCGGCTTGGCGGCGACGCCGAAGAGACCGCTGATGGCTTGGTAATCCGTCCCGCGGCCCTTCATGGCGGGGTGGTCCACAGCTACGCCGATCACCGCATGGCCACTGCCGGGGCGATCCTCGGACTCGCCGTCGAAGGCGTTCAGGTGGAGGACATAGCCACCACGTCCAAAACCATGCCCGAGTTCCCGGACATGTGGACGCGGATGCTCGAATCCGCCACCCCGGACGGGGACAGCAACTGACCATGGGGCGCGACGCACGTTCATGGGATGAATCCGACGTCCGGATCCGGCCAAACAAAAAGGGAACCAGGCCCAGGACAAAGGACCGCCCGAGCCACGACGACGCCGTCATCGGACGCATCATCACCGTTGACCGCGGACGCTACCGGGCGATCGTGGATGAGGACACTCCCAACGAGCGCGTCGTCATCGCAGCCCGCGCCCGCGAGCTTCGGCGGAACCCTGTTGTTCCGGGCGACTTCGTGGCATTGGTAGGCGACGTCTCCGGGTCACCCGACACACTGGCACGCCTGGTCCGGGTGGAGGAACGCAGGACGCTGCTTCGCCGCAGCGCGGACGACACAGATCCGATTGAACGCGTAGTGGTCGCCAACGCCGACCAACTGGTGGTGGTTGTTGCAGCAGCCAATCCGGAACCACGCACCGGATTCATCGACCGCGCCCTCGTGGCGGCGTACGACGCCGGCATTGAGCCCCTGCTGCTGATCACCAAGGCCGACGTCAAAGATCCCACTGAGTTGCTGGCGAACTACCTCAGCCTCGATTTTCCCGTGATCATCAGCCGCACCGCCGATTCTGAAGCGAGCGGCATCGATGCACGCTCCGATGACGGCTTGTCAGCGCGGTTGGACCGGGATGCGGTGTCCCAACTCCGGTCCTATCTGGGTGGGAAAGTCACCGTCATGCTGGGCCACTCCGGCGTGGGTAAGTCCACCATGGTCAACGCCCTGACCGGAGCTGAACGTGCCACCGGCGGCGTGAACGCAGTGACCGGCCGGGGCCGGCACACGTCCTCGTCAGCCTTGGCCCTCAAATTGGCCGATGCACCGTCCGGAAGTTGGATCATTGACACCCCGGGCATCCGTTCGTTCGGCCTGGCCCACGTGGATCCTGACCGGATATTGCACTCCTTCCCGGATCTCGAGCCTGGAACAGAGACGTGCGACCGCGGCTGCAAGCATGACGCTACCGCTGTGAACTGCGGATTGGATGCGTGGGTCAACGATGGCCATGCGGGACCATCCGGTGTGGCACGCCTTGCGTCCCTGCGACGCCTCCTGGGCGCGGATCCCCGCCTGGAAGCCAAGGAAGCCAAGGAACTGGGCACAGTTAACTGACAGTCATGCCCTGACCTCCCCACCGCCGCGCGCGTTTCAGGATAGTTTGGTGGCATGACCCAACCCGCTTCCACCTACAACGACGACCTGCGCCTTGCCCACGTCCTGGCCGATTCCGTCGACGCCCAGACCATGGATCGCTTCAAGGCCCTGGACCTGCAGATCGAAACCAAGCCCGACCTCACACCTGTCACCGATGCGGACAAGGCCGCTGAGGAAGCCATCCGCGGTCAGTTGTCGCGCTCGCGTCCCCGTGATGCGGTCCTTGGCGAAGAATTCGGCAGCAGCGGTCACGGCTCGCGACGTTGGATCATCGACCCCATCGATGGCACAAAGAACTTTGTCCGGGGTGTTCCAGTGTGGGCAACGCTGATTGCGCTGGTGGACGAAGGCGAACCCGTTGTAGGCGTGGTCAGCGCTCCCGCCCTGGGCAAGCGCTGGTGGGCAGCCAAGGACATGGGCGCCTACATGGGCCGGTCCCTGGCATCGGCAACCCGCCTGAAGGTCTCCAACGTTTCCCGCCTCGCCGATGCCTCCATGTCCTACTCCAGCCTCTCCGGCTGGAAAGAACGTGGAAACCTGGACGAGTTCCTGGGGCTCTCCGAGGACCTCTGGCGCACCCGCGCCTATGGTGACTTCTGGTCCTATTGCATGGTGGCCGAAGGAGCTGTGGACATCGCCTGCGAGCCCGAATTGAATCTTTACGACATGGCCGCTCTTGTTCCCATCGTCACCGAGGCCGGGGGACGCTTTACCTCCCTTGAAGGGGAAGACGGCCCGTTCGGCGGCAACGCCCTTGCCACAAACTCCATTCTGCATTCAGAAGTCCTGAAGCGACTCAACCCCGGATTGGACGACCTCCTTCAGCCTCCGGCCTGACTCCTGCCACCTTTGCGTGTATCGAATATTCGACGGCGGTTGCCCCGGTTTTGGGGCAGCCGCCGCTTTTTATTCGCAGGAACCCACGATTTTCAATCCCACGTAACAAACGGCTTAACAAAACTCCGAGGCTTTGGACCCTTCCACGGACGTGCCTTAGCCTTTTTTACAGGTCACGAGTGCCAGCGCTAAACCCCGGTTAGCTGGCCGGCAACCCTCCATTCGCGGTGGGGTGCCCCGGGTGACGACCCGGCCGGTCCGGAACGGATGCGGCAAGCGCGGATCCCCTGAGGGGGTCCCTCTTGAGTGAGGTCCCATGAGCACTGCCACGTTCAACTCAAACATCATTTCTTCCTTCATCGACGAGTCCCCCACTGCTGCCGCAGCCCGTCCGCTCGCCGCCGTCACCGGCGCGGAACTGCAGGCTCCCTTGATCCAAGGTGGCCACGTCCGCTACGCCAACCTTGACTATGGTGCGTCGGCTCCGGCACTGACGATTGTTTCCGCCTACCTCAACGAGGTCCTGCCCTACTACGCGAGCGTTCACCGCGGGGCTGGATTCGCTTCGCAAATCAGCACGTCGGTCTACGAAAACTCACGGAACATCGTCCGTGAGTTCGTCGGTGGACGTGACGATGACTCCGTGATCTTCACCCGGAACACCACGGACTCGCTGAATCTGTTGGCTGGCTGCCTGCCCCACGTCAATGGCCAGTTCGCTGGCGAGGTCCTGTACTTGGACATTGAGCATCACGCGAACCTCCTGCCCTGGCAGGGAGTCCCGCACCGCAGCGTCGTTGCGGAGTCCACCCTGGCCGGCACCGTAGACAAGATTGAAGCCGAACTGGCCCAGGGCGGTATCAGCCTGCTCGCAGTAACCGGTGCCTCGAACGTCACCGGTGAGATCCTGCCGATTGCCCGGCTGGCCTCCCTGGCGCACCAGTACGGTGCGAGGATCGTCGTGGATGCTGCCCAGTTGGCCCCACACCGCCGCGTCAACATCGCTGAGGCGGACGTGGACTACATCGTGTTCTCCGGACATAAGCTCTACGCGCCGTTCGGTGCAGGAGTCGTTGTTGGTCGCCCGGACTGGCTCGACGCCGGCGTCCCGCACCTGGCAGGTGGCGGCGCTGTCCGTGAGGCCCGCCTGGATTCGGTCAGCTGGGCCACGGGTCCGGCCCGGCACGAAGGCGGCTCCCCCAACGTTCTCGGAGCTGCGACGCTCGCCCGAGCCACCCAGGTCCTCGCTGGCTTGGACGAGGACGCCTGGCACGCTCACGAAGCCGGCATCCGCAGCTACCTCGTTGAGGGCCTGGAAGCCATCGACGGCGTAACGGTCCACCGGATCTTCAGCGACTCCGAGGACACCATCGGCGTGGTCAACTTCTCCGTCGAAGGATTCGACGCAGGGCTGGTCGCCGCGTATCTGGCCGCCGAGCACGGAGTAGGCCTCCGCGATGGCCGTTTCTGCGCGCACCCTTTGCTCAAGCGCCTGGGTCTGCCGTCGGGATCCCTGCGGGCAAGCTTCGGAGTCGGCTCCCGGTTGGAGGACGCCACCAGGTTGCTCGCCGGCATCCAGGAACTCAAGCGCAACGGCTTGGGCTGGGACTACGTTGTTGACGAAGGGCGCTGGGTTCCCGCCAACGACCACCGCAGTTACCCCGAGTGGGCGCCCAATACCCCGGGAACCGCAGGGGCAGCTCCCTGCACTGTCGACTAAAGGGTCACGGTCGGCCGGTAGGCACGGCTGACCAAGCGCGATTCCCGGACCGAGGGTAAATTCGTAGGGTATCTTTTGGCTATCCCGTGAAGGAGTCCCGCGTGTCCCTGCGCACACCCGAAGGCGCTCCCGGCATACCCGGCCCCGCCGGACCCCGTGGACCAAAGCTCCATGCCTCGCGTCGGCACGAGCTAGGCCGGAGCTTCCAGGACGGCGGCGAGCACTACGACCGTGTGCGGCCCGGATATCCGCAGGACTCCGTGGACTGGCTCGTACCCGAGGGGTCCACAACCGCAGCAGATCTCGGCGCGGGTACGGGCAAGTTCACCGCCCTTTTGGCTGGACGCGGACTTGAGGTTGCCGCCGTCGATCCTTCCACCGACATGTTGGAGCAACTGCGCAATGCCTATCCCGACGTTCATGCAGCGGAGGGAACGGCCGAGGCAACAGGGCTGGCGGACTCAGCATTCGACGTCGTCAGCGTTGCCCAGGCCTGGCACTGGTGCGAACCTCTCACAGCGAGCACGGAAATCGCACGAATCCTCCGCCCCCACGGCGTCTTGGGCCTGATCTGGAACCAGTTGGACACTTCGGTTCCCTGGGTCCACCGACTTTCGCGCATCATGCATGCCGGGGATGTCCACAAGCCGGGATTCCGGCCAGTTATCGGCCCGGAATTCCAGGGGTTGGAACGCCACCTCACTGAGTGGGAGGATCCGTTGTCACCGGAAGACATCATGGAGCTGACCAAGTCGCGGAGCTATTATCTGCGCGCCAACGAAGCCACACGGGCCAAAGTCATGGGCAACTTGCAGTGGTACCTTTACGAGCACCTCGGCCACGCTCCCGGCGATACGGTGCAGCTGCCTTACCTGACACAGACCTGGCGGGCATATAACGTCCATGATGCCTTGCCACGGTAGGCTTGGAGTGTGAAGACCAGTACGCCCTCCTCCTCGATCGAGGACTACGTCAAGGTCATTTACTCCTATACGGAGTGGCAGGACAAGCCGATCACGTCCTCGCAGCTCGCCCTGCGCCTTGGCGTCGCCAACTCGTCAGTGTCCGAAATGGTGCGCAAGCTCAAGGACCAAGGCCTGGTTGACCACCAACCCTACAGTGCCATCCGACTGACCCCGGAGGGCATGCGCCTGGCCCTTTCCATGGTCCGCAGGCACCGCCTCATCGAAACGTACCTGGTGGAGGAACTCGGTTACAGCTGGGACGAAGTCCATGACGAGGCCGAAATGCTGGAGCATGCGGTATCCGATACCTTCATCGAACGCATGTCTGCGAAGCTCGGCCATCCCGAACGCGACCCGCACGGTGATCCGATCCCCTCGGCCGACGGCACCGTGGAGCTGCCGCATGCCTACCGCATGAACGAGCTCGACCAAGGTCACTCGGGCCGCATCACCCGCATCAGCGACGACAACCCGGATCTCCTGAGGTATCTGGCTGCTGAGGATATTCCACTGGACGCTCCCGTGGAGGTCATGGGACGCAAGCCCTTTGGCGGAGCCTTGGTGGTCAGGATCGGAAGCGGCCAGAACGGACGCGAATTTGACCTCGCTGAAGAAGTCGCCTCCGCTCTGTGGGTTCAAAGCGCAGGCCCCCACCCGGGCTGCGTACTTCCCGCCCGCTGACCACCGCGCCCGTAAATGGTCAGCTGCGCTGCCCGGCTGCGCCGCCGTCGTCGGACGCTGCACCAGGTTCACGGTCAGCGGCGGCTGCCGCCGGGGTCGCCGGGTTGCGGATCCCGACGGCGGACGCGATGGCCCCGGCCAGGAACAGAACCGCTGTTGCCACCAAGGCGTTGTAAAGCCCTTGCCTGGTGAACACCGGCCCCACAATGACGCCCGCGAAAGCGATGGAGATCAAGCCTGCGATGCGGGCGACGGCGTTGTTGACGGCTGACCCGATCCCGGCTTCGGCCTGCGGGACAGCACCAAGGATGGCTGCCGTCAGCGGCGCTACCAGCGTCGCCAGCCCAACGCCGAAAACGATCTGGCCCGGCAGCACCTGAGTCCAGTAGTTGAGTGGCTCCTGCACCGACAGTGACATCAGGAAACCCACACCGCACAGCAGCGGACCGGCCGTCATGAACCAGCGGGGACCGTATTTGCCGGCGAGACCGCCGAAGTACGACGCCCCGACCATCAGGATGACTGTTCCCGGGAGCAAAGCAACACCCGCTATTGTGGCGCCCATTCCGCCGACCTGTTGCAGATAGATACCCATGGCGAAGAAACCCAACGATATCCCGGCGTAAATGGCCAGCGTTGCCAGGTTTCCCCAGCCGAAATTCCGTATGGCAAACAGCTCCAACGGCAACATGGGATCCGCGGTTCGGCCCTCGTGGACCAGGAACAGGATCATCGCCAGCACACCCAGCACCAGGGGCGCCCACACCTGCGGGCTCCCCCACCCCAAGCGACCCTGTTCAATGAATGCGAAGACCGGTCCACCCAGGCCGACCATGGCCAGGAACGCACCAAGGTAGTCGATCCGCTTCGTCCTGTCCCGGGCTGCATCCGAGGAACGAAGGCCTGCAAGAACCGGCCAGATCGCCACCGCGGGGACTACATTGATAAAGAAGATGACACGCCAGGAAAGAAGGTCCACGGCGGCGCCGCCGATCAGGGGAGCAACGATAGCCGCTGCGCTGGTCCACCCCGACCATTGGCCAATGGCCTTCGACTGTGCGGGGCCGGAGAACGACGTAATGATCATCGCCAATGAACTTGGCACCAGAAGTGCGCCCGCAATCCCCTGCAAGGCCCGCGAAATCACCAGGATTTCGCCGGTCCATGCCAAACCGCAGAGCATGGATGTCACAGCAAAGCCTGCCAGGCCCCACTCAAGGATCCGTGCCCTCCCGAAATGGTCGGATAAGGAACCCGCCACCAGGATCAGCGCCCCCAACGTCAGCAGATAGGCATCCACCACCCACTGCTGGATCACCAGTCCGCCGCCCAGTTCCCTGCCGATGGCCGGCAGTGCGAGATTCACCACAAAACCGTCCAGGATGGCAATGAAGGACGCCACGATTGCCACGACAAGAACCCGTTTTTGCAGCGGAGTACTCGGGGGCAAGGCAGGAGCGTCAGTCATGAGCACAGCCTACGCCCGCCACGTCCCGTATCGTTGAATGGTGATCAGCAGACGTGATGCCGCCTTGGCCCTTGATATTCCGATGGAAATGGCCCAGCGCCACGGCATTCCCTCCCGCCTCTCCGAGGCCGATCTTCGTCAGCTGCAGGACAATCCTCCGGCCTGGCTGGTGCAGTCGCGCGCCAACCGAACCGGAAAGCGGCCCGTCTGGGTCCACCTTAGCTGCGCGGTGTGCGGTTACACCGAGGCTGTCCGCCCCAAGAAGTGGTGGCCTGACTTTTCTTTTGTCTACTGCGGAACCCACAGGAACAGCGAGCTGCCCAAGCTCTTCCTTGGTGAAGTCCGGAGTGAGTACGACGGCGTGGGCAGCCGCTTTGTCGGCGTCGTGGACGTGCCGGAGAACCAGGCCTGACCTACCTCACTGCTGGCTCATTTCCGAAGGGAAAGCCGTCAGCTGAACGGTCTTGCCATCCCGGAGCACTGTCAACGGGAAAGGTAGGCCGATGGCTCCCTCAAAGAGCAGCTTCTGGAGGCTTTCCGCGCTGGACACTGCCCGGCCCTGCGCCCGGAGCACGAGGTCGCCCGGCAGCAACCCGGACTTCTCGGCAGGTGAATTGGCAATGACCTCCACCACCCGCAAGCCTTCCTTCTGGCCTGTCCTCACCACGGCGCTGGCGTCGAGCGGGATAGGAGTGCTCACCAGTCCCAGATAGGCCCGGCGGACGCGGCCGTCCCGCAGGAGCGAGCCGATGATGCGTTGGGTTGTCGCATTGATGGGCACGGCCAGGCCGAGTCCCAAGCCTGCAACCGCGGTGTTGATCCCCACGATCCGGCCCTTGGTGTCCGCCAACGCGCCTCCCGAGTTCCCGGGGTTGAGGGCCGCGTCGGTTTGTATGACGTCCTCGATGACCCTCCTGTGCTCTCCGGCCCGGACGGGAATGGACCTTCCCAAGCCGCTCACTACGCCGGCGGTCACTGAACCGGCGAGTCCCAACGGATTCCCGACTGCAATCACCAGTTGGCCCACGCGCAGGGTGTCGGCATCGCCCAGCAGTGCCGGTGGAGGGGTGGACTTGAGGCCACGTACAACGGCTAGGTCGGACAAGGGATCCGCCCCCACCAGTTCAACATCCGTCTGCTTGCCGTCAGCGAAGACAGCCCTGCCGGATTGGAGTCCGGCAACAACGTGGGCGTTGGTGAGCATATATCCGTCCCCGGTGAAGACCACTGCGGAGCCGCTGCCGACGCGGACTTGGCCCCGGCGCCCCGTACTCATCATTTCGATGGCGGCAACATGGGGCGTTACGGACTCCGCTACCCTGATCACCACCCGTGAGTAGTCGTCGAGGGCTTGCCCTTCGTCCGGTTCCTCCATTGCGAAATCCGGCTCGATGCTCATCTTGTACCTCCCGCTGCCTCGCCAACGCTGGTTGCCGGAAAACCCGGCGAAGCGCCTATCCACTTCAACGGTCGAAGCCGTGCCTGTAGTCCTTTGCTTGCTACGCCGTGGGTGAACGGCTGGCCTGACGGGGCTGGGTTCAGGGCGCCGGGCCCCAGAGCACGGCAAAGCCCCTGGACCGCGAGGATCCAGGGGCTTTGCCAAGGGTGGAGATGGGGGGAATTGAACCCCCGTCCGATGTCGTGTTGTCAGGGCTTCTCCGGGCGCAGTTCGCGTCGGATTTTCTCGGCCCCAGCCATCCTGCGAACAGGTGGCTGATCCGGGCCCAGTCATCTAAAAGTCCCGTTTACCTCAATGACGAAGGCAAACAGCAGTGGCTATCTAAATGACGCCAGGAACCGGGGCGATAGCAACCCCAGGCTGACGGACTGTCTTACTGCTTAGGCAGCGAGAGCGAAGTCAGTGCGCTTAGATTCGGCACTTATTGGTTTGCAGACAGCGTTTACGAGATAATTCTGCATCCTCGGCCCGCTTCACCTGTCGCGACTAACATCGTCGAAACCGATCATCCCCGTATTTTGTTACCAAACCGGCAAGCACCACTTGGGTCCCCGTCGGACTACCAATCATAACGCATTCAGCGGGCTAGTCATTCCCACTGGCGTTGTGCGTGTCAGCGCCGGTTGCGCTCACGCAGCTCGCGAAGGGATTCGCGCTTGTCCTGCTGCTCACGAAGCGTCTGCCGCTTGTCATAGTCCTTCTTACCTCGGGCAACGGCGATTTCCACCTTGGCCCGCCCGTCCAGGAAGTAGAGCTGCAGTGGCACGATCGTGAAGCCGGATTCGCGGATCTTGTGCGAGATTTTGTTCAGTTCCTCGCGGTGCAGCAACAGCTTACGACGGCGGCGCGCGGCGTGGTTGGTCCAGCTCCCCTGGTTGTATTCAGGGATGTGGATACCTTCCATCCACAACTCGTCGTTATAGAAGGTGCAGAAGCCATCCACCATGGAGGCATGGCCTTCACGGAGGGATTTCACCTCTGTACCCATCAACGCGATGCCAGCCTCATAGGTATCGAGGACATGATAGTCATGCCGGGCCTTCCGATTGGTGGCCACTACCTTACGGCCACTTTCCTTGGGCACGGTAGAACTCCTTAGTAGATGCGGATTTGAACCAGTGTACGCCAGCGGAGGGACATCTCCGGACTCTAGAGGAGGGTCATGGGATCCACTGCCGTGCCGTTCAGCCACGTCTCGAAGTGCGCGTGGCAACCCGTGGAGTTACCGGTGCTCCCGGAATAGGCAATGAGCTGGCCCTGCGCGACCCGTTGTCCGTTCGCCACCACGATGCTGCTGTTGTGGTAGTAGATGGTGGTTAGCGAGTTTCCTTGCACGACGCCATGGGACAGCTTGACCCGCCAGCCGCCACCATCTGCGGAGTTCCACCCTGAGTTGAAAACCTCTCCCGCTGCCGCGGCGTAGACAGGCGTTCCACACGCAGCGCCGAAGTCGATGCCTGTGTGCATGTAACCGCCGGTGCCGTAGAAATCGATGGTTCCGGGCGGCGTCGCGCGCCATCCGAAGCCGGAAGTGATGGGAACGTAGCTGGCAAAAGGATGACGCAGGCCAAAGGCCGACGGCGACCCGGCAGCAGGCGGGACGTACGGCGTCTCGGGAGGTGCCGGCCGGCCGGCGGCAGCGGCCGCTGCAGCTGCCGCGGCTTCTGCCTCTGCGGCGAGCCGGCGCTGTTCTGCTTCCCAGGCTTCGCGCAGCTTCCGGTCACGCTCCACAATCTCCGCAGCAACAGAGTCCTGCTCTGCCTTCACCCGGGCAAGGTTTGCTTCAATCCCGGGCTTGGCTGCCTGCAGCTGTCCGTTGAGGCGCGTCGTGTCCTCGATCAGCTTGTCCACTTCGGCCTTTTTGCTGGCGGCCTCGTCCCGAGCGGATTTTTCCCGTTGAAGCGCGGCGTCAGCCTTGGCTTTCAGGTCCTGGATTTCTTCCTCGACTGCCACCAGCCTCGCCTGCGAGTTCACGTTGGTCGCATTCTGCTGGGTCAGCTTGGTCATGGCCGCGTTTTGGCTCCGCATGGCCTGATCTGCCAAATCCATGGACTCAGTCAAATTGCCGGACTCGCTGGAGCCGAACAACAGGGCGACGTTGGTGGGTACGCCGCCGGACTTGTAGGCCTGGGACGCGATCTGCCCAATCAGTTTCTTGGTATCGCTGATTTTCTGCTTGTCATTTTCCAGTTGCTCCGTGATTTTGGCCTTGTTCTGCTGTGCAAGCTCAACGCGGGCGGCCAGGGCCTCTACTTCCTTGACGGCGCTTGCAACGCGACCCTGCGCCTCGAGCAGCGCTTGCTGGGCGCCCGGAAGGCGGCCCTGGTAGATCACAAGATCGCCGGCGGCTTTGGCAATGTTCGCGTCCACAAACTCCAAGGACGCCTGTACCCGTGCCGCCTCCGCTTCAAGTGCGGCTTGCTGGTCATCCAGGTTGTCGGCATGGGCCGTCGGCGTTCCGGAGAGGAGACTGACAGCCAGCCCGACGGCGAGGACGGCGCCCAGCATCCGCGCCTGGCCCGACGCAAAGCGCCTACGCAGTGTAATCGGGTCCAACGTGGTCATCAGGAATCCTTTTCGATTGCAGCAGTGGAAAGTCCGGAGAACAAGGGCATGGCTATACCTTCAGGTATTTCCGGAGAGTCAACAGCGACGAGATCCCCGCCAGCCCGGCACCAAGCGCGATCAGCACCGGCGCAATCACCAGGACCTGGGTGGAGGAGATGAACGGGGTGTTCAGGAATTGCTTGGAGAGGTCGCCGTTAAGCCAGAAGTGGGCCATCAGCCACAGCGTCACGGAGGCCAAAACCGCGCCCACGACGGCGGCAATGACGCCTTCGAGGATGAACGGCAGTTGGATTACGGTTTTCGAAGCTCCCACCAGCCGCATGATTCCGGTTTCGCGCCGTCGACTGAACGCCGATAGCCGGATGGTGGTGGTGATCAGGAGTACCGCGCAGAAAATCATCACTGCGGCGACACCCACTGCGGCCACCGATGCCCCGTTCATCCAGGAGAAGATTCGCTCCAGGACCTGTCTCTGATCGCTGACCGTCTCTACTCCGGGCTGGGAGGAAAATGTCTCGCTGATGATCTGGTACTTTTCGGGGTTCTTCATGTTGATGCGGAACGAGGCCGGCAACTGGTCCTCGGACACCGAATCGACGATCGGAGAGTTGGAGAACTGCTCCTTGAAGTGCTTGTACGCCTCGGCCTGGGATTCGAACTGGAAATCGTTGATGTACTGCTTCACCGCAGGTGACTCCAGCATGGCCCGGACGTTGTCCTGCTGCTCCTTCGTGGCCGGCCCCGAGGCGCAACCGACCGCCGTCGAGCCGTCATTGCAGAGGAACACGGCTACCTGGACTTTGTCGTACCAGTAGCCCTTCATCTGGTTGATCTGCATCTGAAGCATTCCCGCTGCACCAACAAAGGTCAGGGACACAAAGGTCACCAGGACCACGGAGATGACCATGGACAGGTTCCGGCGCAGCCCGCTGCCGATTTCCCCCAGGATGAAAAGGAGCCTCACAGCTGTGCCCCCTGAGCGCGGTCGAGTTCCTCGCCACTGGCATCCTTGAGCCTGCGCGACTCGCCTACTACCGGAATCATGGACGTGTACAGGGCCTTGGCCTCATCGCGAATGACTTTTCCATTCTTCAGTTCCACCACGCGGCGGCGCATTTCATTCACGATGTCGTCGTCGTGGGTAGCCATGACCACTGTGGTGCCGTTTTGGTTGATCTTGTCCAGGACGCCCATGATGCCCATCGAGGTAATGGGGTCCAGGTTTCCGGTCGGCTCATCAGCAAGAAGGATCCCGGGACGGTTTACGACGGCGCGTGCGATCGCCACACGCTGCTGCTCACCACCTGAGAGTTCGTGCGGCATGCGCCGTTCCTTGCCTTCAAGGCCAACGGTTTTCAAGACCTCGGGGACGGTTTCGCGGATGATGGAACGGCTCTTGCCGATAACCTGCATGGCGAAAGCAACGTTGGCGAAAACATTCTTTTGCGGCAGCAGGCGGAAATCCTGGAACACCACACCGATGCCGCGACGCAGCTTGGGAACGCGCCAGCTCGAAATGTTGGCAACGTTCTGCCCGGCGACATAGACGGACCCGGCAGAGGCTTTGTCTTCCTTGAGGATCAACCGGAGAAAGGTGGATTTGCCTGAGCCCGAGGCACCCACAAGGAACGTGAATTCGCCGCGGTTGATCTCAAGGCTGACAGAATCGAGCGCCGGTCGGGCATTCTGCTCGTAGACCTTGGTGACATTCTCAAATCTGATCATGGCCCTTAGTACCCCGCCGGACATGACTTAAGTCGCCCAGTCCAACAGCCGGAGCGCGGGCTTTCGATGGGGGAAGTGAGAGCACCGGCCATTCGACTATACGCACGGGCATGCCCGCATCCCGCGGCTTTAGGGGGCGTGTCGCCGAATAAAGGGCGAGTCTGGAAGGCTGCTGGCAGCCCCCTGCTTATGAGCTGGCAGCGGCGTTACGGTTGCCGGTCCGCCAGCGGATACCCGCGTCGATGAAGTCGTCGATGTCGCCGTCGAGCACAGCAGATGTGTTGCCCACTTCGTGTTCGGTCCGCAGGTCCTTGACCATCTGGTAGGGGTTCAGAACGTAGGAACGCATCTGGTCGCCCCACGATGCCTTGACGTCGCCCGCGAGGGCTTTCTTCTCGGCGTCCTGCTGTTCCTTTTTAAGGAGAAGCAACCGGGACTGCAGCACCCGCATGGCGGCCGCCCTGTTTTGGAGCTGCGACTTTTCGTTCTGCATGGAGACCACAATCCCCGTGGGAATGTGCGTCAACCGTACTGCGGAGTCAGTGGTGTTGACCGACTGCCCGCCCGGACCGGACGAGCGGAAAACGTCGACGCGGATCTCGTTGTCGGGGATTTCAATGGAATCGGTCTGCTCGATCAGCGGGATGACCTCAACTGCCGCGAACGAGGTCTGCCGCCGGCCCTGGTTGTCGAAAGGACTGATGCGTACCAAACGGTGGGTGCCTGCCTCCACGCTGAGGGTGCCGAAGGCGTAGGGTGCCTTGACCTCGAAGGTGGCCGATTTCAGGCCTGCTTCTTCAGCGTAGGAGGTGTCCATCACCGTGGTGGGGTAGCCGTGGCGTTCGGCCCATCGCAGATACATCCGCATCAGCATCTCGGCGAAGTCGGCTGCGTCCACGCCGCCTGCTCCGGCCCGGATGGTCACGACGGCCTCTCGTTCGTCGTACTCACCCGAGAGCAAGGTAACAACTTCAAGTTCAGCCAGGGCCTTGCGGATGGATTCCAGCTCCTTGGCAGCCTCCGCCATGGACGCTTCATCGCCCTCATCCTGGCCCAGTTCGACCAAGACCTCGAGATCGTCGATCCTGGCCTCAAGCTTTTCCAGGCGTTCGACTTCCGACTGCCGGTGGGACAGGCGGGAGGTGACTACCTGCGCTGAAGCGGGGTCGTCCCAGAGATCCGGGGCTCCGGCTTGCTCGCTCAGTTCGGCGATTTCAGCTTTGAGGGCATCAACGTCGGTGACGTTCTCGATGGAGCTGTACGTTGCTCGAAGGGCGCGGATTTCTGCGGGAAAATCAATTTCAGCCATGGTTATCCCAGCGTACGCTATCGACCGGGATGCTCTGGCGGTTGCCCATCCGGCTGCTCCATCATTACCGCCTTAGCCTCCGATTACTGCGTTAGCCTCGAGCGCGCAGTTGCCTTCGCCTCGATGACCATCCCCTCGGGAACCAGGAAACTGACCAGCGGCGGATGGGCCACTGCCCTGAGGACCACAACAGCGGTGCCACCGGGTTCGCTCCCGGTTCCCTCCGCCACCACCAAGCGGTCATGTGCGGCAAAGGCTTTGCTCTTGTCCAGATAAGACTCCGCCGTGGCCAATACCCGGTCATCGGCCAGTGATACGGCAGGCACGTTCCCGCCTTGAAGGTCCTCCACCAGGTACGAGTCTGCTGCCGCGAGCGCGGCACCGTCGGCCAGCGACAGGAGCTTCTTGTGCTCCAGATACATTGCGGACGCCGCCATCACCACGGTGGCCAGAAGGAGGGCCAACAGCACGTATCCAAGAATGAGCACGGTGATTTGTCCGTCGTCGCCGGGCCTGCTTGGGTCCCGGAGTCGGCGCCCCGTCCGGACTGCGTTGCCGGAGCTGGCCCTGGGGGCAAAACCCGCTGTTTGGTTTGCACCTGCCCTGCTCACTGGAATCGTCCCACGATTTGGGTGGCGGAGGAGCTCAATCTGCTGGCGTCCATATGCAGTTTGTCCCCGAACGGAACCATCGGAAGGGGTACGTCCAAGCGAACCGTCACGGTTACGCTCGCCCCGGCCGCGAGGCAGTCTTCCTGATCGCAGGCAATCTCCACCGTTGCCTGTTCGGCCGTGTGTCCGTAGTCAGCCAAGGCCACCACAACTGACTGCTCAGCTGCGAGCTTGGCCCGTGCCGGATCCGCCTGGCTGACGAAAACCTTTGCCGCTTGGTCTGCCGCCCCGACCACGCCAAACGATGCCCCCTGGATTTGCCCGACGGTCACGACGAAATAGACCAGTGGCACCATCAGCAGGATGGCCAGGAAGGTGAACTCGACGACCGCACTCCCCCGTTGTCTTTCGAGGCTCCGGGAACCAAGGTTGCCATCGGACGACATTTCGGCCAAGCACAGCGCATGGCGTGCCCTTTGCCGGAGTCCCCGCCCAACGACCCCTGCGTGTTCAGCCAGGAAGCGCAGCATGTCCGCGCACCTCCATCAATCCGCCAGGTCCCAGCAGCCCCAGAACCGGCATCGGTGCCCTCACCGAAATCTCCAGCGTGCGGATGCCCTCGATGTCCACTTCTTGGGTGGTGACATCCTGCGCATATCCTGCGTTCAACGCAGACGTGATCAGCTCGACCGTTCGGGCTTCGGCATCCGAGGGTGTCCGGTCGGCCAGTGCGCCGTAGCGCGCTCCCGACGCTGCGGCGTCTATGAGTGTATTGCGGACATGGAGGATCAGCATGAGCTGGATGACTGACATGCAAAACACGGTCAGCAGTGCTCCGACCAGCACGAAATCGACCACAGCCGACCCCCGTTCCGCGGCGGACCGGTCCTGCCGCCCCAACGCACGAATTACTTGCCCACCTTTGCCATGGCCTGAGTGAACATGTCATTCAAAGCAGGCGTAGCCAGGGCGAGAAGGCCGGCAACCAGCGCCGCGGACATGAGTGTGATCATGACCCACCCAGGCACGTCTCCACGCTCTCGTTCCGCGGGGCCAGGGACTGCCCGAACGACAACGCTCATGAGCCGGCTCCGGGCCGCGAGGGCCCGGACTGATGCTGTGGATGCCATGGACGACGTGCTTGCGATAATTTTCATGGTTCTCCCAATCGTGGTGATGGTCTAATGACGTTTGTTGCCAGAGGGGAATGAGGGCAGGACCCCGGCGTGTGTGGCCGCCGGCCTTAGAGGCTCAGCTGCAGGGCTGCGATGGCCGGAAAAGCGGCGAACAAAACTGTGAGAGGCAGGACGCCGAAAACAAGCGGGACCATCATGGCTATCTCTTTCCGGCCCGCAGATTCCATCAGTTCACGTTTGGCGACATCCCGGACATCGGCAGCCTGCGCCCGAAGGACATCGGCCAGCGGAGTTCCACGTTCCACAGCGACCACCAAGCCATCGAAAAACCTGACCAGCGGAGGCAACTCTGCGCGGCCCGAAAAGGCCTGGAGCGCCTCAGCAAGTGGCTTTCCCGATCGGGCATCCGCCAGGATCAAACTGAACTCGTTGGAAAGTTCACCCTGGGAACTGCGGCTCACTCGGTCCATGGCCCCCAAAGCGCTTTCTCCGGCGGCCACTGCCAACGCCATGAGTTCTGCAAGGCTGGGGAACTCCGACAACATCCTTCTTTCGCGTCGTCGTATCCGCTGGCCGAGCACAAAATCGCGGAGCACGTAACCTCCAAGGGCGCCTCCGATCACGGCAACGAGTGCAAGGACGGGACTGAACTGTCCGGCCCCGGCACGGACCGCGATGACCAACAATGCGAGGATCATGCCGCCACCGGCCCAGAGAATCTGTTCAACCCGGAAATCAAGGATTGATTTCGTGGAACCCGAACGGGCAAGCCGCTTTGTGGCGGCCGCGGTCCCGGCATTCAAGCGTGATATTGAGGTCATGGCATCCCGGAAAAAGGGACGTAGAATCCGTTCCAAGGGCCCAAAGGCGCCAAGGTCTTGTTCCGGGTGAGCCAGTAGGCGGGACTCGAGATTCCTGGCCTTCAACTGTGGGCTGATGCGCTCGGAAAAAGTCACTCGACGCATGAACGGCAGACGCACCAGGATCAGCCAGAATCCGACTCCAAGCAACACTCCCTCAAATACGGCCAAGGTCAGTGACGTGCTCATCGAAGAACTCGTTCATCGTCAGGCAATGCACCGACGCGGAGCATCAATGAATAACAGAGCACCGAGACCAGCAAGCCACCCAGGAGCACCATTGCACCTGCCACTGAGTTATAGGCCAGCATCGCCTCCGGTCGGCTGGCCATCATCAACAGAACTATCCACGGTGCGGCCACCGCCAACCTGGCGGCATTGACGGTCCATGATTGTCTGGCCTCCAGCTCGCTGCGGGTCCGGGCGTTGTCCCTGAGGAAGTCCGATAAGGTCCCCAACATGCGGCCCAGGTCAGATCCTCCCACCTCGCGGGTCATTCGCAAGGCTTCAAGGATGCGGTCCGCAACAGGATCTGCGAGCCGGTCTTTCAACCTGTCAAGGGCTCCCTCAAAGTGCCCTCCGGCGCGGTAGTCCACGCCAAAGTCAAGGAAGAGCGATCTCAGCTCTTCCGGGCCCTTGGATCCCAGCTGGATCAGGGCCTCGGGCAAAGAGAGGCCAGCGCGAATGGCTGAGCGCAGGTGGTCCACGACATCAGGCCACAGCAAACGAAGTGCCGCACGCCGCTTTCGCGCTCTCCACCGAACGATCCCCACGGGCACCCAGGATCCGAACAAACCGAAGCACAGCGAAACTGCAGGCGATCCTGTAGCGACGTAGAACACGACAGCTACTGCCAAGCCAAAGCCGCCGCACGTAAGGAGCAGTGCGAACCCCGTTACCCGTTCTATCCCCGCCGACAGAAGCAACTGGTCCAACCGACGCCGCTTGTTTTTTCCAAGTCTTGGAGCTGGCCGCTCCCACGTGGACCACCAGATAAGGAATAGCCCGAAGCCGCATAGAATCCCCAGGAGCGGTCCCATCAGTTCACCTCAAGCAGAGCGGAGACGTCGAAGCCTGCGCGGGCGAATTTTTCCGCAGCGGGCATCGCATTGGGTTTCGGTTGGAGCTGGCCTGCCATCATCCCAAACACCGTGGAGGACTCGATGATCCCGTTTTCCACCCGCCTGCCCAAAGCGAGGACTTCGGTGACTTGCCGTCGCCCCGATGGATGCCGGCCACAATGGACTACCAGATCGATGCACGATGCCACAGTGGGAACCACGAAGGCGGTGGCGATGTTGGCCCCGGCCAGCAGGGGTAACGTGCAGATCTTGGTGACGGCGTCGTGTGCTGAATTCGCGTGTACAGTGCACATGCCCGGAAGTCCGGAGTTTGTTCAGGCACAGTTCATACTCCCCTGGACAACCTGCCTAAATATCTAATGCCAATTTTCAGATGCGCCCGGCGGGTCTTGATCACGCGAACATTGGCAGGCCTATCATCAAGCTTGTGTCTGAATCGAGCATATTTGGGGAAATCGACGGCGTACCGGCAGGTACGCCGTTTTTAGATCGCGACGAGGTACGAGCGACGGGACTGCACCGTCATAAACAAGCCGGCATTTCCGGGAATTATGAGGATGGCGCTGACGCCATCGTTGTTTCAGGTGGCTACAAGGACGACCGCGACCACGGTGACTGGATCCTATACACGGGCCAGGGCGGCCGCGAGAACGGGCGCCAGGTCGAAGATCAGAAGCTGACCCGAGGAAACAAGGCTCTGGTACTGAGTGAGGAAAGGGGCTTGCCTATCCGCGTGATCCGCGGCGCCGGCGGCGATCCAGCCCATTCCCCAAAGACTGGCTACCGGTATGACGGCCTCTTCTACATCGTCCGGCATTGGGTGGAGGACAGTTACGATGGCCCGCAGATCTACCGGTACGAACTTCGCAAGCTGGAAGGCCAGGGATCATGGACACCGCCAGCGGATAAGAACTCCGACAGCAATGGCGGTGGCCTGCCCCCAGAGGGCAACAGGAAACCCAAGCGGCAGGCATCGGTAGTTCAACGGCTTGTTCGCAATAGTGCGGTAACCCAATACGTAAAGGAGCATTACGGGTACACCTGCCAGTTCTGCGGCATCCGCCTTGAGGTTGATGCCGGTGCTTATGCCGAAGGTGCGCACATTCGCCCGCTGGGCGGAAAGCATGACGGCCACGATGTGCCCAGCAACGTCCTGTGCCTATGCCCAAATGATCACGTGCTCTTCGATAAGGGCGGACTCTATCTGGATGACGAGTTACGCATCCTTGAAAAGGCAACAGGCAGGGTTCGCGGAAAACTAAAACTTATCCACACCGTTGATCCTGCCAACATCTCCTATCATCGGGAGCACGTGGCGGGCGTCTAACCAGAGACGACGCCGCACGCTCAACGGCTCGTATTGGAAGGCTGCCACGCTAACTTGGCAGGGGAAACCGAACGCGGCCCACTACCCCGGCAGGTGCCATGCTCGCATTACCGCAGTCACTGGGACAACTCCCTGCGCGCAATATCCTTCAACGCTTCTAGCAGGTCTTCCATATCGTCCTTCTCACCCCGGAAACTTTCCTGGATGTCCACCTCGGCCTCATACCAAGGCAACTCTTCTGGGAGTTCTTGGAGGATGTCCCGTAGCCGCCCGACCGCGCCCGACCAGGCCTGGTATCCCGCTAAGAACGTCGGACTTGCGTAGAGGTCCAGCAACAGCCATGCGTCGAAGGACTCAAAATCCACGTCAGGAGGCTGAGCATTGCGTTGCCAAATAATATCCGCGCCCCCGACAAACTCGGTTGTATGAATAGCTTGGGTCAGCAGGCGCTCGTATGCCGCACGCTTCCGGTCTTGCGTCCTATTCTGGGCGGCTACGGCAAGCGTATTATCCCTACCCCGCTTCTGTGTCCAAAGCGTGGCCCCGATACCAGCTAACCCCATGACCGCGGTCGTGACAGAACCAATCCATTCCAATGCCATGGACGTAGTTTGTCATCCTTTCGGGAAAGCCGTTCGAGTCCTTCCGTAATTCGCACCCTTGTACACAGGATGCCCCGAAATTACGCGTGGGAACCTCGGCGTACAACGGGAACAGTGTGGTGCGCGGCTGCCACCGCTCCCCACCGCCCCCATACTGGGAAGATCTGACCATCCAAGAGATACATAGCAAAATCAGAAACCTCCAAGCTGTAGGATCAAGTGCCCGATGAACTGGAGGAGTAATACCGTGGGTAACGAGAGCCCTTTCTGGGAGGCATCCATCGCGGTAGCTCCCTTACTTGCACTGACGATCCTTGTGGAACTCCGCGCCATTCAATGGCCGCAGCTCCGTCCATCCGTCAGAATCGTCCTCGCCTCTTATATGTTCTCCGCCGTTCTTTTGCTAAGTTCATCGATCGCAATTTCACTTAGAATCCTGATGAATTGGCGTGGCGACGGGGACTCGGACCGCACATTCGAAGCCCTGGTTGTCCTCTGGTCCATCTTCTATGCACTGTTCGGCGTGATGCTCACCCCTCTATCTCTGAGCATCTACGCAGTGGCCGGGCCGGTTGCCCATCCTGTTTACTTGATTATGCGTATAGGGCGTACACTCCGCGAGCGTCGGTACAAGCGGCATGTACAGGAACTGCATCAAATGCGCCAGGAACTACGGCTGGAGATAACGGAGCGAGTCATCAAAAATAGTGGCGAACTCTTCACACCCGTGGACGACAGCGGTCGCCTTCAGCTGGCGGACGGCCGTCTTGCCGGGCTTCTAAAAGAGTCCTCCGCCTTGAGGGACAGCATCGAAAGGCACGAAGTCTCACACCGAAAGTGGCTGAAAAAGTTCAACCGAAAACTCAAGAAGCTGCGTAAGCATTACCCCGTCAATCAAGTTTCGGACATCTTCGTCCTGTTCTCCAAGGAAAGCAACGGCTGGCTAAACAAGGTCTTCAAGTAAGAAGCCACTCACTACGAGTAAGCTTTCGGCCGTGGAAGTCAATAATCGCGAATGGGCACTCGCCATCTGGTTCGCCGCATTCATACTTTTGGTCCTGCTCTTTCCAGCATCCCGGCGTTCGGCACTCGGCCTGCTGGGCCAGTTCTTTGGGCACCGTATTATGGTGCCCTTTATGACCATGGTTGTTTATACCAGTGGTTCGGTGGCAGTCCTCATAGCCCTCGGGATTTGGGAAGCAAAGCTGATAACCCCCACCATCCTTTGGTTTCTGACCACCGCCCTGGTCAACTTCATGCGCGTTCCCCGCGCAATGAAGGAACCAGGTTTCTTCCGCAAGCTTGCCCTTAGCGCGGTAGCCGCACCAGTGGTGGTGCAGTTCGTGGTGGACCTCTATCCCTTCGGGCTTCTGGAGGAAGTTGTTCTCCAGGGAGGCTTCATCCTCTTCGGCGCTTTGGCCGCGTACACGGGCACGCAGCAAGGACTACGAACCGCTCACCACGTTTTCAACACTCTCGTAGGAATCCTTGCCATTCTGGTAATCGTCCATAGCGTGACAGAGATCGCGTCACAGTGGACGCGAATTGATTACCTCGGGGAAGCCAAAAAGTTCTTGCTGCCGATTGGCATGACGGCAGCCTTTCTCCCTTTCCTGTACGGACTCACCTTGTACGCGTCCTTTGAATCCACGTTGACGCTCATGAGGGTCAGCACTACTAACGACGCCAAGCTGCTGAAACCAGCCTTGGCACTGGCGTGGAGAACGCGCCTCAGTGTGAGGCGCCTGTCGGGGGTCACACCAAGAGCAAGGTTCGACATGGCGCGCGCAACCTCAGTACGGGAAGCCATCACCGCGTTCGATGAAGGACAAGAGGCAGAGGTCGCCCGCCAGCAATTGGCAGCCGATAAGAAGCAGAGACTAATCGACAACGCCGGCCTGGACGGCGTTGATGGCGAAGGTAAAAGGCTCGATCAAAGGGAGTTCGAGGAGACAAAGGCGGCGCTCGGATACCTCCATCTATGCCATGCCGGGCACTACCGGAACACAGGCCGCTACCGTGCAGACATGCTTGAGTTCCTGGGACCTGAGACGTTCGCCAAGAAGGGCTTGCCTGACGGAGCGGTGGTTTCCATGCAGGTTTCCAACGACGGGCAGCAGTGGTGGGCCTGGCGGCGCACCACCTCGGAGTGGGTGTTTGCCATCGGCGCCAAGAAGGCACCGAATGATCGATGGGAGTACGACGGCCCCCAGGTCCCCTCAGGGGGACCGGGTGATGACCCAGCATGGAGGCACTTCATGGAGCCTGCCAAAACACACGAACACTGGTAGCAGGTCTCTTCGCTACGGCTCCGACACCACCCCCTAACGAACACAAACAACCATCCTCATTGCCCTAACTCTCGCTGGTCTCATATGGGCATTCTGACGCCGTTATTGCCGATTTCGCGGGGCTGTTGGTGAATCGGTATGATCGTACGTCGGAGTTATATAGGACAAAATTAGGGCGATGATATGGCGCGACCCAAGGACACATATGGACGTAGATGCGTCCGTTGCATGGCTACACTCCCCCGGCATATCGCACCGCCACCCCACTACGCCAAAGGGCTGTGCGAGAAGCACTACCGCCAACAGCAGCGCAAGAAGCCCCAGTGCAAGGCGGCGGGTTGTGGAACGCGGCTTGAGGCCGGCCATTCCCGCCAAGACTACTGCCGCGCCCACGAGCATCTCCTGTTGAAGGAGCCCATCCGGTCAGCGGCAGCAATGGCCCGAACAACGGAGAGATTCCTCACGAACATCACGCCTAGCCGCGAGGGGCTTGACGGAAAGTTTGGTTGCTGGCCATGGACAGGACGGCGCAACAAGGTCACGCCCAACCCAAGCGGAGAACCGCGACAAGGCTATGGCCTGATCAGCATAGGCAACCATGACTGGTTGGCACACCGATACTCATACGGCATCTTCGTGGGCGGACACCGCCCCGGCCTGACACTGGATCACGTTTGCCGGAACTCGCTTTGCGTGCGGCCAGATCACCTCATGCCCATGACCCAACGCCGCAACAGTGAACTTGAACACAAGCGCGCCATCGACGATCCTGACGCAGTCCTGCGGGATCTGCTCAAGATCCCAGATATGGCTATGGGCACCATGGCATGGGCAATGCTGAACGGGCTACCAATCGGACGCGCAATACCGGGCGGGGATCCGTTCGGTTACGGGCTGGACGGCCAAACCTTCGAACATGCCGTTGGTCCCCCCACTTATCCAGCCGTCTCAGAAATGTTCCGAACGTAACCGGAACTCACAAAAGGTGGGAAATGCACCAGTCACATAGGCGTACATCCCAACAACGGAGCGGAACTCTGCCGTTCCGTCGACTTTCCAATCCGTACGCAAGTAAAGGCGCTATCACCACCGGTCCCGTTGCATGGCGCGGCGGGGTGCCCCCCCCTGCCACAAGGTCAGTCCGCCTCCGGCCCCCTCGGATTGACGTGGAGCAAGGCCTCCGGCAGAATGCGCCCCTCGGATTCTTGAAGCTCGTAGAACTTCGCGAGCTGATCCATTACGCGAGAAATCTCAAGATCAACCAGGTACGCCAGCGAACCCACGCAGCTGGCAAGACCGGCCATCAATCCACCATCAATGCGATCCACCAGGAATGGTGCAACGCCCTTGAACTTCAGACTCTGACGGTCAAAGGTAGCAAGCACCATAACTGACTGCTCGGTCGGGTCAACGCGATGGCCCACGTGGCGGTTGCGGATACTGAGAACGTCATCGTGTGCCAAACGCTGCTCCGGATCCAAGCTTCCCAACAAGTTTTCAATCTTGCTCCGCTGTCTGCCGGCGCCACTTCCTTTGCCCGAAGCGAAGGCACGAGCATACGAGATGACGGCAGACTCGAAGAAGACGCGGAGCTTTGCAGTATCAGCGCTGTCCTCTCGCGCCTCTTCTTCGAAGAGACCACAAGCAGCCGACGCCCCCTCAAGGTCTGATCTGATGGACACCAGATCAGCGAGGTGCATCGCCTCTCGATCCTCAACGATGACGTGGTATTCCTGGTATGTGTCCATCAGGGACACTCCATTGACCACCATGTCAAAGACTCTTGTACCGATCATGACCCGATCGTAGTTGCCTCGCGGTCAATGTACTTCACGGCACGTCGACGGCTGCCACGAACATCAGGTCAAAGGGTCAAGGCTTTCCATTCCGTACGCGAGGAAAGGCGCTATCACTGCCGGGGAAGGCGACTTAATGGTCGGGGGGTCAGCCCCCTACCCTTCCAGCCTTAGATTCGTACGCATTCCGCACGCCCTCGGGGAGCGCGCCGTACAGCTCAGCGGTGCGCCGTGGTTTGGTAATCAGCTCATCAACGAGGGTGTTGATTACCAGGAAGAAAGTCTCAGCAATAGTCTCGTCATCCTCGTCGATATAGATAGTTGCCGACCCGTCGCCATCCTGTTCACCGTGCAGAGCGGTGTTGCCCACATGACGCAGGACGTTCAACAGATCAATCGTTGATGTTGAAAGCCGCCCTTCAAGTCTTACTAGCCGCTCATCCAATTTAGCGCGTCGGGGGCATTCTGGATCCAAAAACTTGACTAGCCGTTCCATAGAGGCGCGGCATAGGGCCGCAGCGGCACGTCGAGAAAAAGGCAATACCGCCACTGCCTCGCGAAAGAGGTCCGCTGCATCTGCTGGCATTTCCTCATGGGGTGCGTGAGCCACGGCAACTCGGGCCGACAGAGGGTCTGGATAGACCAGTGATCCATGCAGCCAGATCGACTGGTTCCCGCAGGCGTAGCACTCACTGGCAGCCCAGCGTGGATCGATGAATTGGGGCCCGGCTGCCGGTTTCATATCAAGGCGCCGCCTGTCCTCGAGGTAGCGGAAGCCACCCTTGCCGTTGGACACATATAGGTCACGCCACTCCTGGGCCGCGAGCGCCCCACAAAGGGGACAAGCAAAACTGGGGTTCAGGTACTTGGGTGCTGGTGTCTCTGGTGCCATGCTGTGATTTTGTCACAGCCTGTAGCGGTGGGTTGTCTCGCAACCCAAGAGTTTTAAGACACTTTGGTTATGAGACACATGGGATGCGAAAAACCACAACAAATGTGTCTCACTTGTATGTCCCGCAAGTTCCTGTTAATTTCTTTGTAGCGAAACACTGTTATGAGACACATCGAAGGAACCATCCATGGCAAAGCTGATCGGATACGCCCGCGTTTCAACGAAGGCACAGGACACCGACAGGCAGGAGGCTGACCTGATCGCCGCTGGTGTGCGGCGAGATGACCTCTATGTCGATCACGGCGTCAGTGGGGCGAAAGCCTCCCGGCTGGAATTGGACAAGGCGCTAGCCGCACTGCATGAAGGTGACACCCTGGTTGTTACCACGCTGGACCGTCTGGGACGATCCACCGCCAACATGCTGACACTGGCTGAGGACATTAAGTCCAGAAATGCGGGCCTACGCGTACTGAACCTGGGTGGAGGTGACGTTGACACCAGCACCCCCATGGGGGCCATGGTCTTCACCGTCATGGCGGCACTTGGTCAGATGGAACTCGAAATCAAGCGTGAGCGAATTAACGACAGCGTGGCCAAGCGGCGTGCCGCCGGCAAGGATCTTGGTGGACGCACTCCAAAGTACACCGATAGCCAGATCAAGAATGCTGCCCGCCTGATCAATGCGGGGGAACCAGCAGCTCAGGTGGCCCGGGACCTTGGCATGTCCCGAGCTACGCTATACCGGCGCATGGCCCAAGCCGGGCTTTAGTCAAAGGACGCACGCACACGACCAGACGCAGTACAGATGCGCCACAGCCGCCCCGCCGGGAGCCCCCAGAAGCGCCTATCGGAGGTCGTGCGGCCCAGAAGGTCACCTGCCGTATTCTGGGCGCTCTAAGCCGGGCACAGGCACCAAGCTGGCAGCTAGGTCATCCGCCGACATGTCACCTTTAATGTATGCGTCAGGAATCCTGAAAGAGACACTCTTCCCGTCCACGTATAAGGACACGAACGTCCCGTTACCAGCGCCCCTGAGCACTGCCGTCTGTGCGGCCAGCCTGTCAATGGCTTGATTCGCCAGCGGCCCCGGGCCTTCCCCCGGAGCCTTGACGACTAGCTGTACCGTGTCCGGGTTAAACACCTTGGTAGAGCCCTTACCATGAGGCAGCAGGACAACATTGCAGATACTCCGGAGGTAATCGCGCCTGTCGTCAATGTGCATTCCAAGCCATTCAAGAGCCTCAGGGGAATCCATAGAAACGAGGGGAACTTCCTCGGTCGGCGGTTGACGTGCCGCCTCCTGCTCAATGCGCACCATCTCGGCAGTGACCGTTTCGAGTTCCTTCCTAATGTGGCTGTTGATGATACCCAGCTGTTGCATTGGGATATTGCCAAGGGCCGCCTGGAGGGCGGCCTCGTCTTGCCGCTTCCGCAACGCTGTCGCTTCCAGCCGCAGTCGTTCCGCCTCCGGGTTGGGGCCAGCATTTCGACCTCGGGCCGCTTCTTGCGCGGCGCGCAAACCGACGATCACGGTGTTAACTACCTTGTCTACAAACTCCATTCGCTTGCTGACGTGTCCAGGTCCACCGACAACGCACCTGTAAATGCGGTGTGTTTCTCTATTCCGCCCCTTAACAGAAGCAGACCTGACGTACTCACCGCAGTGGCATTGGGCTATTCCCGCCAGGAGGTGAACAGCCTTGTTGGACTGCGAGCGTCTCCGAGATGGGTCATTGAGGATGGCGCAGACACCCCGCCACACGTTCTCGGTAACAATGGCAGGGAACGTGGAGGTGCCGACGATTTCCCCATGCAGGTCGGCCAGCCCTGCGTTACGTGGCCGCGCCAACGCTTGGGCCAGTTGGGCGTAGCCCCACTTGTTTCCCCTCGTGGTCGTAATCCCCCTCTCATTCAAGTCACGGATTATCGAGCCGAGGCTGTCGCCCCGTAAGACTCTGGCGCACGCGTCGGCAAGTGCGGCCGACTCCTGCGGGTGCAACTCGGGGATACCGTCAGCAACAATCCACCCGAATGGACGGGTTCCGCCAGTCCACTTACCCGCCCTAGTTGCCTGCTCTGAAGCCCTACGAATCCTCGTGGCCTTGGTGTCTGATTCGTACCGGGCTGCCGCCCCGAGCATCCTTGCCACAAGTTGGCCGGAGTCGCTGGCCAGGTCCATCTCCCCGGCTTTCACTGAGTGCGTGAGCGCCCCGCCAGCCTGACAAGCATCTATGTAGGCCTCCAGCTCCACTGGACGCCTGTGGAGGCGGTCGGGGTGCCAGCAAAGAACGGCATCAACTTCACCAGCAGCAATACGTTTTAGCATCGCTGCGTACTCGGGGCGGGTTTTGCCCGAGTACGCGCTTATATCGTTGTCTTGGAAGACCCGGACAACCTCGTAACCCTTATCGGCCGCGAGCGCCCGGCAGTCTTCCTCCTGCCGCTGGACGCCAAGCTTGGCACCCGTTTTGTCGTCACTGATTCGGCAGTAGATAAAAGCTTTACGAGGCATTGGGTAATCCTAGCCTGCATTGTGCATGAGCAATGTCTGGAAGATCGGAAGATGGCCCAGGTCATACCGCAGCAGAAGTCACGTAGTTGACACCACTATTTCGGATACCAGAGGCTGCGCGAATGTACGCAGCAGCCTTGGTCAGTACTTCTTCGCTGTCCTGAAACATACCGAGGCCCACATTGCACTGGCCGCATAGGAGACCTCGCACCTGCCCTGTCAGGTGGTCGTGGTCGATGTGTTCGCCCTCACGTTCCTCACAGATTGCACACAGGCCGTCTTCACCAAGGAGGTCCCTAAGAACTGCCACGGTCACACCGTACTTAGCCGCACGAAGGAAGAGGTTATAGCAGTCACCGCTGCAGAACTTCTCATTGGGCCGACCTTCATTGGGTTTGCCACAGAAAGCACATTCGCTGAACGGACCGCCCGACCAACGACGCCTTGCATCCTCCCTGCGGCATTCTGCTGAACAAAAGAGCCGCTTATCTGGCGCCAACTCCTGGCACCAATGACAGGTTCCAGTGGGTTTCCGGCGAGAGGGCTCCGCCAACGGGTCACCGTATCGTTGCGACCGGCTGTAGTGCAGCGTGCACCAAGGGATACCCGGCGTCCATCTACTCCTGTCACAACCTTCAATCTCGCAGGCGGACAATTCCGCCCCTCGCTCGCGGGCAAGTCGGCCGTTGCGCTTCTTTCGACATTCATCACCACAAGTCAGGGGCAAGGCACCAGCGCGACTCCCCTCCCTTTCAACCAGAAATTCCTCGCCACACTCTGTACATATCACGCTTGGAGGACCAGGTGGGGGCGGCGGTGGATTATCTAAGGCCCACTGGGCCTGTTCCTCCAGCCGGATGGCACGCTTCTGGGCTCGAATTATCCCGGTCTGGCGTGCCCGCCGTCGCCGATAGCATTCATCTCCGCAGGTCAGTCGCGGCTTTCGGGATTCACCCCTGGGAAACTCTCTTCCGCATTCCTCACACACCGACACCTCTACGCGTCGCGCTCCCTGGTGGCCAGCTGCCACGGCCCGAGAAGGTCTGGCCCTGAGGCCCGACGCAATTTCTGCAGCCGCCTCGGAATTGTATTTCTGTGCACGTAGCGACCTGGCTTCCTGACGGCAGTGTTCACTGCAATACTCAGGACTTCTGGTTGTTGCATAGTCAGGCTTAGTAAACTCGCCCCCGCAGGCCTTGCAGGACAGAAGCGCGACGATGATATCGGAAACCATGGGATGGGCATCCAAAATTTGTTCAGATTCCATGTCGCGCTGAAGGTCTCGCTTAGCCTGCGAGAGACGATTACGCCGCACTCGGCGGCAGTCCGGGCTGCAGGTAAGCGGCGCTACCCCCCTGTGACCCATGTCCACCCAAAAGGCACTCCTGCATTCCGTGCATGTCAACTCCATAGGAGAAGGCTAAAGGCAAGCACAGACACTGAGACCGATCACCGAGGCTTGGACCCGTCGACTCCGCGCCTGTACTGTCTATGATTAATTTCAGGGAGCCCGGAGTTCAAAGCGATCAGCATGTCCAGGCTTTCAGCTTCGCGGACTTCGCCAACAATCAACCTGTCCGGCCGCATTCGAAGGGCTTCCTTGACCAGCCTGCGGAGTGGGATCTCGCCTTCACCTTCCAAGTTCGGTTGACGGCATTGAAGTCCGATCACGTCACGCAAAGGAAGCTGCAGTTCAAAGATCTCTTCAACGGTGATGACGCGCTCCCGGGAACCAATGTGGGCCCCAAGGCAATTGAGCATGGTGGTCTTTCCAGCCTGCGTGGCCCCGGAGACAAGAATGTTGAGTCCGCTGGCCACGGCCGCACCGAGAAACCTTGCCGCCTGGGGCGAGAGGCTGCCAAGCTCAACGAGGTGCTCAAGCCTGTTTGCCCGGGCCGTGAACTTTCTGATATTCACGGCCCAGTGCCTCCTGGTGATGTCAGGGATGGCGACATGGAGCCTTGATCCGTCCGGGAGCGCTGCATCAACGAATGGCGATGACAAATCCAGCCGGCGTCCGGAAGTCTTCAGCATTCGCTCGACCAGATCGCGGACTTGCTGCTCGCTCAGACTCACCGTGGTTAGTTCCGACTCCCCGTTCCGGGCAACATAGACCTCATGGGGAGCGTTGATCCACAGTTCTTCGATGGCGTCGTCGTCAAGAAGCGGCTGCAGCGGCCCGAAGCCCGCGACGGCGTCGAAAATGAGGCGGCGGGCTGTCTCAAGATGCCCCAAAGGAGGAAGCGGAGCAAGGAGCGCGCGTTCGTCGTAGTCGTTGACCGCTTCCTCGACCAGGGAGCGGACGTCCCCGGCCTGTTCCAGGGGATCCAAGCCCCGGCGCCGGATCAGTTCCCGGACCTCTCCCTCGACGATCCTTACTGCATCCACAGCTCTCCCCAATGGTCATGATTGCGTAAACGAGAGGCGCATCTCGAGTGACTTACGCTACGTGAGCCATGGGACCGCCTCAAGTCTGCCGGCGCGGTATGTGGATAACTTGGAACAGCCAGTCACAACAGCACCGTCAATCCCACTAGTCACTCCTGTTTCAGGATGTTAGGGTAAAGCCCGTTAGGAGCTGGCCTATGGTCTCACGCGCAGGCGCCCGAAGCTTGTCCCTAAGCCACACCATGCACCGCTGAGCCGCGGTACAGGGCCGGATGTGATGATGAAACATAAATTGATGGTCCCGGCGGGACGGATTCCGTTGGCGCGCGTAGGGCTGGCGCTGGCCGTCGCCCTTACGGCAGGCAGTTTCCTTGGAGCGCCTGCCTGGGCCCAGACCCCGGTCCCCCAACCGGCACCAGCTTCCGGAGCTCCGTCACCAGGATCACCCCAGGGCCCCAAACCAGCAGGTAACGGCCCCGCGTCGTCTCCGGCCGAAAACAGCCCTCCCCCCGGAAAGTTGCCTGACCAGCAAGCGCCGATCACCGGCGTCGAACTTTCTCCTGGAGGTGCGACAGCACCGGCTGCCGGCCCCGACAGCAAAGCCGAAGCGCAAACCACAAAGCCCGGGGCGATGCCGGGCAACGCTCCGGACGCCGAGACCATGAAGGCCGCGATGCGGGCGTCCATCCCGGCTGGCGGCGCCGAAATGGGCCAGCGCTCCCCCAGGGTCGTCACTGCCAATCAAGGCAAGGAAGCGGCCGCGCCCGCCCGAGCCAAGTCCGTTGGTGGGGCTGTCCAGGCGTTGGTACCGATGGCAGCCGACCCGGACCATTGGCGTCCCACCATCGGGATCCAAGGCCAGGACGTCAGCGCCCACCAGGGCAATGTCGACTGGCAAAGCCAATGGACCCAGGGCTCGCGGTGGGCCTACGTCAAGGCGTCCGAAGGTAACTACTACCTCAACGAAAACTACGCCCAGCAGTACAACGGCTCCCGGAATGTTGGCATGGTCCGCGGCGCATACCACTTCGCCATCCCGAACTGGTCATCCGGTGCCGACCAAGCCAGGTACTTCGTGGCAAACGGGGGCGGATGGTCGGCAGATGGCTACACTCTCCCGCCGGTCCTGGACATTGAGTACAACCCCTATGCCGGACGCACCATCAACGGCTTCTACTTCGGCAACACTTGTTATGACATGTCCAAGGCCCAGCTGGGTCAGTGGGCGGCCGACTTCGGCAACACGGTCAAGGCATTGACCGGCAGATTCCCCGTCATCTACAGCACCACCGACTGGTGGAACACCTGCGTGGGCAACAGCACATTTGGCAGCTACCCGCTCTGGATCGCTTCGTACTGGAACAATCCCACCAACGCGCCCGGGTCTTTGCCGGCCAGCTGGAACGACTACTCCATGTGGCAGTACAGCAGCACCGGTCCCTTCGAAGGCGACTCCAACATCTTCAACGGCACCTACGACGAGCTCCGTACCTTTGCCCGGGGCGTACCTGCCCCCTCGAATCCCTCGATCCGATCCGGTGCGGATGTGCTGGCAGCAATGCCCTCCGGACGACTCGACAACTTCCCCGCCGACGGGCAAGGACGAATAACCGGCCCGGTGACCATCGGCTCCGGCTGGGGCAACGCCCTCTCCGTCCATGTTGTCGACTGGAACCAGGACGGTGTCCAGGACATCCTGGCCCAATGGGCGGACGGAACCCTTCAGGTCTATCGGGGTAACTCCGCAGGCGGCTTCAGTACACCCATCCAGGTGGGCAGCGGCTGGCAGGAAATGTCTTTGGCTGCCGGATGGTGGAACTCAAGGGATGCCTTCCCCGGCGTCATTGGACAGGACGGTGACGGCAACCTGTACCGGTATCAAAACGCCTCCGGAGGTGCCCTGAGTGGCGGCGTCCAAATCGGCACCGGGTTCAGCGGGCACCAGTTCAACCTTTTGGATTTCGACGGCGACGGCAGCCAGGACCTGGTGTCAAGGACCGCCGACGGTACCATGAGGCTGTTCCGCAGCAACGGGCTCGGTTCGTTCCTTTCAGAGCCTGCACGGGTCATTGGCAACGGGTGGTCGGCCATGACGTCGGTCAGCTCTTCCGCGGGCTTCAACGGTGCGGGTTCACAGGGGCTGCAGGCTCGGGCTGCCAACGGCGACCTCTACTTTTACCCGGCCGTGGGCGGCTCCTGGGGCAACCGCTTCCTGACAGGTTTGGGGTGGAACGACGCCATGCTTATAGGCGGCGCCCCCGTCAATGTTGAGAGCACCCTGGGCGTTGACGAGCCCGATGTCCTGGCCATTCGGCAGGACGGCAACCTGTATCGGTACGCGGGTTCAGGGTCAGGCTCCCTGAACTCCCCTGAGCTGATCGGCACGCAATGGACCGGGTTGAAGGCCGGTTTCCTCACCGACTGGAACGGCGACGGCGCTTTGGACATCCTCGCGCAATGGAGCGATGGAAGGCTGAGCCTGTACCCGGGCCTGCAAGGCCGGGGCTTCGGCGGGCCCATCAGCCTCGGCACAGGCTGGCAGGACTGGACCCTCACTGTAGGACGGTGGAAAAAGTCTGATACCCGGCCAGGAATCGTGGGTTATGACCCCGCAGGCCGTTTGTTCCAGATCAGCAATCCCTCGGGTGGTGCCCTGGGAGCCCGTACCCAGATCGGAACGGGCTGGTCAGGCCTGGACATCGTTCAAATGGACTTCGATAAGGACTCCAACGCCGATCTCCTGGCGAAAAATGCCACGGGCAACCTCTTGCTCTACCGATCCAACGGCAACGGGGCTTTCATCACGGAAGCTCCGGCGACCGTCGGTACGGGGTGGAATGCCATTAACAGCTACGGAGCCATCCGCGGATTTGCGGGAGCGAACTCAACCGGAATCATCGGTCGAACTACCGGCGGTGAACTCCGCTACTACCCCGTCGGGCAGAACCGGGCCTGGGGCTCACCCAGCGTGATCGGATCCGGCTGGGGCGGCCTGAAAATCCTCTCACCAGCAGCAAGGTAGCCGGGATAGCAAGCAAGGAACGACCTGTTGGGAAGGGCCCGCAAACTCCAGAATGGAGTGTGCGGGCCCTTTCCGTTTTCGCCGGAAAGCGTCGGAAATGAAACAAATGATGTCCGCTGCAATGGATAGGCGTCATATCCGAACATTGCGTGGTCTAATAAAGGTGGTCTCACGTTTTGGCTGTTCAGCGCAATGGGAAACGGGCTTTGTTTGGGGGCAAACGAAGGTCACCACTGGCGCACAATCAAGGAGTGATCTTTCATGGCGTTTACCGTTTCTACGGCCAAGGTCAGCATTTCCCCGTCCATCGATGTCAATCCGTACATGGCGGGGTACGGGACCCTCGACGGTGGTCGCGAGGCCACCAGCAGTGCACCTTACGAATCCCTGTGGGTCCGCGCAATCGTACTGTGGGAGGACGGCTCGCCGAACCTCATCATGAGTGTGGATATCCTCGCTTTGCCGCACTCAATCCACCAAAGTGCCAGGGCAAGGATCCTTCAGCTGGCAAACTGGACCAACGGTGACATCCTGATCCAGTCGACCCACACGCACAACGGGCCAGTAGTGGTTGACACCCTTCACCCGTTCATGTGCTACGGGCTATCTGATTTGTCGATGGTGGAAACCTACAGCCAGCACCTTGAGGATGACCTCGTGGATGCGGCCCAGCAAGCGCTCAACAACGCACAGACAGCGGTCACGCTCGACTACAAGGTCACTACGGCGAGCATCGCCTACAACAGGGCGGGGTTGCCGTACCTGGAAGACACGGTTCCCGTTATCGTCGCGCGCCGCTCGAATGGCAAAGCGCGGGCCGTGATTTTCAATTACGCGTGCCACCCTGTAGCTGCCGGTATGCGCACTCTCTTCGACGGAGATTTCCCCGCAGGGGCTTGCAACTACATCGAAAACAACAATACGAATTGCTTTGCCCTGTTCCTCCAGGGCGCGGCAGGCGACCAGAATCCCATGGGCGAACCCAGCTGGGACCTTCGCGACGAATATGCCACCAAACTTGGTTCAGCAGTGTCGATCGCAATGCAGACGCCTGGTCGAACCATCGGCAGTCCGCTCCAGACGAGCTACAAAGAGATCCAGATACCGCTGGACATCACGCCTACTGCTGGAAATCTTGCGGCGGTCAGGGCAGCCTATGCTTCGCGCCTGCCGAACCTCGACGGCAACCCTGCCTGGTACGGACGCCATGCCCAGGTGATGATCGGACGGATCGACAGCGGAAGCTACGCCACGACCGTAACGTGCCCATTTCAGGTGTGGAAGTTCGGTGGAAGCCCGCAATTGAAAATCGGTATTGTCGGCGGGGAGCTGGTCAGCGGCTACGCGGCATATTTCCGGTCGAAGTACGGCGGCGCAAATGGCGTCATTGTGGGCGGTTACGGTAACGAGTCGTGCTACTACCTGCCGAGCGCCCAGTTCCTGCCACCATACTCGGTGGGCGGAAGTTACGAGGGTGGTTGGGATCCCGACTATCCCGGGATCGCTGGCGGCTCAATGACCGTCTACGGCCACATCGCCCACTTCGTGGGTGGCACAGGCGGCGTGGAGGCCACCATCATCAACACCCTGAATTCCATGCTCGCCTAGGCACGCAGGGGTTTTGAAGGCCTTGGCTGTCGGCCAAGGCCTTCAACGTTCCGCAGCGTTACTCCTGCGTCACCTGCCGCACAAACCGTAGCGGTATCGATACCCGATTCGCCGGGCATTCCATTGACCCGGCTGACTGCTCCGGAGAACCATGGAGCTGGAGGCCCTGATGCGTTTTCACTACCTTTCAGCAGCAGCTGCAGCTGTGCTGCTGCTTGCCTCGGGCTGTTCCTCGGCGCCGGGAGCAACACCCACGACTTCCGCCACCTCCTCATCCCCCACCACTTCGACGTCCCCGCCGCAGTCCGCACCGCCGTCGGAAACTCCCTCAGATCCCTCCAGCGAACCTGGTGAAGGCAGCGGACAGGGCGCCGGCGATCCGGACGACTCGGGCCGCTTCTCCTACTCCTGTACCAGCCTCAATGGCGTACCCGACACCACTTACTCGAGCCTGGCCGAGGTCTGGGCATCGTCAGGTTATGTGCGTTTGGACGCCTGCACGGCCAACTACCAGGGCCCACAACCCTACGAACCCACGGAAGACGAAGCCAGGATCATCGCCATCGCCGAGCCAGGCAAGGACCCGGCCCAAGGCCTGGAATCCTACTTGGCGGCGTTGGGACTTTGCACCCGCGTCAGCGATGATTCCGCTTCGCAAGTCTTCGGCGGCAGCAGCCGCCAGCTCCTGCAGGCTGCCAGCCAGCTCTGCCCTAAAGCGCCCCAAGGAAAAATCATTGCGCTGTGGGCCGCAGGCGCCCGCGCCGGTGACGGCCAACATACAGTCGGCGACGGCGGCCTGGCCGCCGGTAAATTCCATCTCCGGAAAACGCCGCCGGAAGGCTGCAGCTGGAGTGTCAAAGGGCCGGATGGCGGCCAAAAGGCGGCCGGCGGCGCTGTCGAAGGACAAGCCGGAATTCTTCTTGCAGAAAAAGACGTCTTAAGTAGTGACAAATGCGGAATATGGGAGAAGATGGAGTAATGCAGCCGGCAACGGCTGGGGCGAACATCCAACTGCATGCGGAGCTGGGGAGCATCCGAATGAAGTGGGGATCCCTCGGTGGATATGCCAAGACGCGCTGTCGTCCAATTTGGCCTAGCCGGTCTCGTTCTTACGGGCTGCTCTGTCCAAGCCACGCAAAAAGTTGAGCCGTTCCGGCTGGGCGTAACGAATGCCGGCGATGCCGACACTCCTCGTCGCGAAAGACCGGAACCGGTAAAAAGGTACAAGTTTGACTGTCGTGGGGCGGACGGAAATTCGCTCGCAGTCCTGTCAAGCCTTCCGGAAGTCTGGGCGAATACCCAGTACAAGAAATTCGCCGACGTCCGGGTTGCCTACGTCGGCCCGCAGCCCCAGGTCCTTGAAGCCGAGGAAAACGCTGCCGTCAATGTCGCGATTGAAGCCGGGGCCTCGGGTAACCGGGCGGATATCTGCCTGGCAATAGTCAAAGCATGCACCCGCAGCAATCCCCCCACCATCAGTACCGCTCTGTATGGGCTCGGTGGGCCGCCGATCGTCAAAGGCGCACTGACCCTGGCCCCCATGGCGCCTCAGTCGGCAGTCCTGACCAAGTGGCTGAAGGAAGTGGCGTGATGGAACAGTCCACAGCCCGTGCCTTCACCCCAAGCCGGCTCCGCGGCAAGAAACTGACAACATTGGTGGCGGCAGCGGCTTTGGCCGTTGCCGGAATGACCGCCGTCGTCTCCAGCACCCCGGCCTTCGCCGACCAACAGCGCCAGGTGGTCGGCACTGGTCTTTCCAAGGCTGCCGGCACAGTCGTGGATCCCGTCGGCAAAGTATGGGTTTCGGACAGTGTCGCCGGCTTCTGCCGCATGTCCGAGCCAACCAACGGACAACCCGGCACCGTAGAAAAGGACACCTGCCTGGGCGGTAGCCTGCCCGGATCAGGGCAAGGTGCAAAGGTGCCCGGAGTGGCCAGCATCTACGATCCCACGCCCGCCCAGGTAGGCAGCGGTGATGAGATAGCGTTCATTCCTGACGCCTCGGTGGGAAGCTCGCATTTGGTGCGCGCCGAATGGAGTCCTTCCCTGAACCGCTTCGAGTACAGCAGCACGCTCTCCATCTTGGATGGCGATGTCAGGCCGAACGCCGTCAGCGACGGTCCGGACGGCAACATCTACCTTTCCTTTGCGAATGCGCGCTCGATCATCAAGATCGTTGATCCGACCATCAAGCACCCGAGCATCGAAACCATCGCCTCGGTGACTACCAAGGCCCTGGGCCTGGTGGCCGCGGGCTGGGACAGCAACGGTCACGTCAGCGTCTACGTGCTGGAAACCACCGGGCTTCGGGCCTTTTCGGCCCCGGACGACGGCGACATGACCAACTATGTGCCGCTGGCGTCCTACAACGTTGGTGTCGCCTCGTCGATCTACTACGACTACGACGCCCACATCATCTACACGGGCACCAGCACTGGGACCACTGCGGCCGATGCAGGTAAGGACAAGGTTTCACGACTGAATCTGAATACCGGAGTTGTCGACAACTCCTGGGCTTTGGGCTTCAGCAAGATCAGCGGCCTCGGCATGCGTGGTGGCCAGTTGCTGGTCTTGGACGATCCCGGTCAACTGAACGCAACACCGGCTACCGGCCAAGGAAAGATGAGCCTCCTGGGCGGAGTCGTAGCCCAGATAACCTCCGGCCCGACGCTGGCAAGTGGGGCGCAGTCGCCTAATCCCGCCTACACCAACGACACAACACCGACGTTTGGTGTCAGCGCGGATCCGAGCGGAAGCGCTTTGGAATGCTCCGTCGGTGGGGCCTGGACGGATTGCACCAGTGGCACGTACACCTCAGCCGTCCTGGCAAACGGACCGCAGACGTTCTCAGTACGGCCGGCTCCGGGAGGCGTTCCCGTTTCGCGGACGTTCACCGTGGACACTGTGGCCCCTGCCGCGCCCGTCTTCACCGCACCAAACAGCGGACAGGTGGTAAACGGGAAGCCGGTACTCGGTGCGACCTTCGAAGCCGGAACTACGCTGAGTTGCTCGGTTGATTCCACGGCGGACGCTGACTTCAAGGCCTGCGTACCGGGAGACACCTTCACGCTGACCACGGAAGGTGCGCACACCCTGCGCATCAGGAGCACGGATCCCGCCGGCAACGTCGGCCCTGCTGCTTCCTTGAACGTGACAGCGGACCTCACTGCTCCGCAGGTGGCAATCACGGCTCCGGCCAGTGGCGCCACAGTGGGTGCCGGATACCAGTTCCAGTTCGCCTCCACTTCACCGGATGTGGCCGGATTCCGCTGCCGGCTGGGGACAGATGCCTTCACGGCATGCACCTCCCCCAAGGTTTACGCCGACATCGCCAATGGACCGAACAGGTTCGAAGTTGAAGCCCGGGACGCTGCGGGGAACACGACGGTGGCCGGTGTGAACTTCACGGTCTTCGTCGCTGACACAACACCACCAACCGTGACGGCGGATCCCGTTGCAGGCACCTACGGCCCATCGAGCAAGATCACGCTCACGGCCAACGAAGCCGGCGCGAAGATCTACTACACGGAAGATGGCAGCACACCCACTACGGCCAGCACGCTGTACACCGCTCCCATAACGATGGGCAGCAAGACGATCAAGTACATGGCGGTGGATGCCTCGAACAACGCCTCTGCACCACAGACGCAGGTTTATGTGCTGGACAACGTTGCGCCGACTGTCACTCCCAGCCCCCAGGGCGGCAACATCACCCTGGGACAAAGCGTCACGCTGACGACAGAAGCGGGGGCAAAGATCTACTACACCACCGATAATTCCACCCCGACTGTGTCCAGCCAGGTTGGAACCACAACGGTGACGATCACACCCACGGCAACGACCACGGTGAAGTACTTTGCCGTGGACACCGCTGGAAACCAATCCGCAGTGGCCTCCCAGACGTACACCGTGCCTCCGGCCCCCGCCAATACCTGGAAGGACTACAACTCAGACGCCAAGAATGACGTCCTGGCCCGCGACGCGGCCGGAACACTGTGGCTCTACCCGGGCAACGGCACAGGCGGTTGGCTGGGCAAGGTCAACACCGGTACCTCCTGGAACAACTACAACCTGATCATTCCCACCAAGGACTTCAGTGGAGATGGACGCAGCGATGTCTTCGCCCGGGATGCCGCCGGACAACTGTGGCTCTTCAAAGGCAACGGAACAGGCGGTTGGCAGCCGGCGGTGTCCGTCGGAAGTGGTTGGAGTGGAATGACGGCAATCGTCGCTCCCGGCGACTTCAGCGGAGATGGCAAATCCGACCTTCTGGCAAGGGATGCATCAGGCGTGCTGTGGCTCTACAAGGGAGACGGCCTGGGCAAGTTCACCGCAGGGGCAACGCAGGTCGGGGCTGGCTGGAACGTCATGAATGCCATCTTCAGCACCGGTGATTTCAACGGTGATGGCAAGACTGACGTGATCGCCCGGGATACCGGCGGCGCCCTCTGGCTCTATCCAAGCAATGGCACGGGCGGCTGGGGCACCCGCACGCAGATCGGCAGCGGCTGGGGCGGCATGACGGCCCTCCTCGGCCCAGGCGATTTCAATGGCAACGGCAAGTCCGATGTCCTCGCCAGGGATGCCAACGGCAATCTGTGGCTCTACCCAGGCAATGGCACCGGTGGGTGGCTTGCCTGGGGGCAAGTAGGAACAGGATGGCAAGGATTCACGTCGCTCCCCTAGTGGACTGAACCGCCAGCTTGCCGTTTCGAGGGGTGCATCGGAGAATATCCGGTGCACCCCTTTCGTTGGCTGCGTTCCGTGAGCACACCATGCTTCCACGGATCGTTTGCCGCAATGAACTAGACTGAGGGTTTGCAAGGACCTCGTGACGCCAGCGTTGCGGGCTGCGGCTGGCGTCAAGAATTCGTCGGCACGAACTACCGAGGAGAGTCTTGACTTTCGACCAGGCAGGCCAACCGGATCTCTCCGTTGTGATCCCGGTCTATAACGGAGAACGGATATTGGCGGCAACCATGGCGCGCCTTTCCGGCTATCTAACCAGTGGCAACTCCGAGATCATCATCGTGGAGAACGGATCTTCCGACAACACACTTCAGGTTGCCCGTGAGCACGCGGTGGACACTCCGAACGTAACGTTCCATGTTCTCCAAAGCGAAAAAGGGATGGGAAACGCATACCGGAAAGGCATTGAAGCCAGCTCCGGTCGACGCGTCCTCCTGACCGCGGACGACCTCCCCTTCGGGACGGATGATCTTGATGAAGATGCAAAGCTCACCCCCAAGCCGCACGTGGTCATCGGTTCCAAGGCGCACAAGAATTCGAACATCCAGCGCAGTCCCCTGCGCGGACTCACCACCTTCGGATTCAAGACGCTTCGACAGGTGATTCTTGGATCCAAGGTTGGCGATTCCCAAGGCACGCTGATCGTCGAGGGCGGCTGGTTGCGGAGCATGGTGCATCGTTTTGACGATCCCGGCTTCCTCTTCAGCACCCAGGTTGTCTACGCCGCTGAAAAGCAGGGATTCGACATCGTGGAAGTTCCCGTCACTTTGGCCCCCGACGACGAACCCGGCGAAACCACCATCCGGACTGCCGACGTCGTCAAGATGTTCAAAGGCCTGGTGGCCATGCGCCGCCGGAAGAATGAACTCTCAGCCGCCCCCAGCGCTGGGACCCACGCCTCATGACAGGATCCATCGCAGAAACCCCGTCAAACGAGAACGACGTGAACCTGGAACAGCCGCCCGCGAAATCCACCAAAGCCAAGCTGGTGGATTTTGCCCGGCGTGCCCTCGTGGTCATCGTCTTTGCCGCTGCTGTCTATTTCATTGCGGTCCAATGGCCTCAGGTCCAAGCCACCGTCTTTGCACTGGAATGGTGGCAGGTCCTGCTTTCCCTGCTGGCCCTCATTCCGGGTGTTCTTCTCGGCATGTACATGTGGCGGGTCGTCATGTCCAGCCTGCTGAAGGCGGTGGACGTCGAGCCACAGGGCTTGGTCCTAAACCAGATCTACCTCGTTGGCCAGATCGGCAAGTACCTTCCCGGTTCAGTGTGGGCATTCGTCCTCCAGATGGAGCTCGGCCGCAAGAACGGCATTGCAAGGGCCCAGGTCTTCGTGGCCTCGCTGGTAAGCACCGGCATCACCATCGGCGCGGCATTGGTGGTCGGAGCTTCAGCGCTGCCGATCCTCGTCCAGCGCGAGCCCAATCTGCAGTGGCTGTACGTCATCCTGCCCGTTGTCATCCTGGCGATGAACCCGAACGTTGTGACCTTCCTGGTCAACCTCGTGCTCAAGGTGTTCCGTCGGCCACCGCTGCCCGAGCGCATCCAGGCGAACACCATGGTCAAGGCCTTCATTCTCGGCGTCCTCATGTACCTCTGCTACGGCCTGCACTTGTGGATCCTGGTCGGTCACGAGGCAACCCTGGATCTCGCTACGTTCCTGGTCCTCACCGGAGCTCTGGCGCTCGGAATGACCTTGGGCGTGCTCGCGTTCCTGCTTCCCGCCGGCGTGGGGGCGCGTGAGGCCATCCTCATCCTCGCATTGGCCGGCATGATGACGGCCGGTGCTGCAACGGCAATTGCCGCGCTGTCCCGGATCATGTTCACCGTCGCAGACCTGCTCTGCGTCGGCATCGCGTTCGTGCACTTCCGGTGGCGCCAACAGTCAGCTTCCAAATCACCCGGAGAAAGCACCTCAGAGCCCAGCTGATGCTGTGGGTCTTTGTCGCGCCCGGGAATCAACGATTCCCGGGCGTTCTTCGGGGTAATATCCAAACTTATGCCGCGCGCTAAGGAGCAAGGTACGACCATGACAGCAGTAACCTCCGGGGCCACTGCCCAGCGCCAGCCGGTCACCAGGCGGCGCTACTTCATGCAGCACGACTGGCATTGGGGCATCGTTACCGCCGCCATCGCGGCAATCTCCTCCATCATTCCCAGGCTGTTCAATCCCACGTTCTACTACTGGGATGACATGATGCAGTCGTTCCTTCCCCTGTGGCGGCACATGGGTGAGGAGATCCGCTCCGGCCGGTTCCCGTTGATGGAACCCGGTGGCTGGGTTGGCGGCAACATTGTTGCCGAAGTGGGCTATGGAATCTTCAACCCCGTCAATATCATCAATTCCGTCATCGTCTCCAACTTCGAGAACCTGTCGCTGGCGAGCTATTTCATCATCGTCCAGTTCATCGCGTTGTTGGCCTTTGGCACATACATGCTCGCCCGCGATTACGGCTCCAACAGGCCACTGGCCCTTGCCGCCGGCGTAGCCATTCCGTTCAGCGGCTTTACCCTCTTCTATGAGGCCGCCCGTTGGCCGGGCGGCCTGATGGCGTTTGCCTGGATCACGGTCTTCTGGTGGTCAGTGCGCCGATACGCCCGTCGAAACACCTCACCGTTCCTGCCGTTCCTTCTTGGCTTCATGACCATGACCGCGGGCAATCCCTACGGTGCCATCGGCGTCATCCTCGTCCTGGCTGCAGTTGCCATCGAGTTGATGCTGATGCGGCACTGGCGTCGCCTGATTCCGATCGTCATCGTAGGCGCGCTTGTGGGTTTGACCGCCGTCTTGGTCTACTTCCCTCTGCCCCTCAGCTCCGCGGTTACCGTGAGGCAACAGAGCGAGATTCTCAACGACCTGTTCCTCTCGCCTGACATGTCTTCCCTGTTGACGATGAGTACCTCCTCCATGAGGCCCCGGATCAACAACTTCTGGGCCCCCATCGACAACGTTCCATCGAGCTACCTGGCCTGGTTCGTCCTGCCGTTGCTTCCTTGGCTTGACTTCCGGAGCTTCCGTAACCGGTCCCGCCAGATCTTCAGCATCTACATCATCACGGGAATCTATTTCCTCCTGACGTTTGCTCCTTCCCAGGTTCTGGTCTTCCGCTGGCCCATCCGTCTTATCGAGTACGTGTACCTGGGTGTCATTGTCCTGGTGGCCGTTGTAGCATCGGCAGGCCTGAAAACGACTGCCTGGAAGAAGCGCCTGGTCATCACGGTGGCCATTCTCGGCTTCGGCACCTACCGCGCGTGGTCCATGGTGCCGGAGGGCGGCAAGTGGCAGGTCTTCACGCTCGCCGTAACGCTGGTCCTTGTTGCGCTTGCTGTCCTGGGTTGGAAGCGGTTCGGATACCGTGGCCTTGCCGCCGTGATGGTCATCGGCACCATCGCCACCCTGGGCATGCAGTCCCGGCAGTTCGTACCCAACAACGCAGTGGCCGGCATCGGCTCTCCCGTGGATGCTGATACCCTGCGGGACTCGACCAGCAACTACAAGGGCAATACCATCCAGATTTTCAACACCATGAAGATCACTGGTGAGGAATTCACCGAGGGACGCCTCCTCTACGGCAACCAGATCCTCAATGCCGACGTCAACAACAGCATGGGCCGCTACAGCGGAATCAGCTTCACTACGTACGTCAATGCCTTGTGCATGAACTACCGCGGTGAAACGTGCCCGCTGGCCTACACCGAGTTGTTCAAGCAGGCATCACCGGAAATCAACGCGACTCTGGCTGACGTCCTCCAGGTTGAGACCGTCGCCGTCCAGAAGACCCTGATCGCCCCGGATCAGCTGAACATTGCACCGGGTTGGTCAATTGTGGCATCGGACGAGACCCGGACGATCCTCCAGCGCCAGAACCCCCTGCCGCACCCCGGCACGGTGTCGTGGGTGTCTGACGGTATTACAGTCCAGGACTCCACGAGGACCGGCAACGACGAGCACGTCCAGTTGTCAGGCATTGGCAGCGGCGGGAAGCTTACCTTCGCCCGCCTCGCCTGGCCCGGATACACCGTCAAGGTAGACGGCCAGACGCAGCAACTGACCCAGGGCCCAGCCGGCGTCATCATGGTTGACCTCCCCGCGGGTGCCAAGACCGTGGACATCTCCTTCACGACGCCGGGACTCACCATGGGACTGGCAGCACAGGCTGCTGCGTGGCTCGGAATTCTGCTGTTCACCGTGTTCCACTACGTAAGGCGCTACCGCCGCGGGAAGTCTGCGGGGCAGACAATCCAGCAACCGGCCGAAAAGGTCACGGTATAAGCCCGCTGAACGGCTGTAGCCAGGAAAAGAGCGTCCACCCCAACGGGATGGACGCTCTTTTCGTATGCATGGCTTTGGTTCCAGCCTCCCCCCTTCCTGAAGAGGAGGAGCGAGAACAAAAGGCCGTTGTGCCTCTGCGTGAACAGAGGCACAACGGCCTTTTGGACTCCGGTGGCTTTGGCTCCCTTAGGGGTTCAGTGCTCCCGCAGCCAGGCCACGGCTTCGTCAGCAGGGCCTTCGAACTGCACCGTGCCGGAGGAAAGCACCACTCCCCTGTCACAGATCCTGGAGATCATGTCGAGGTCGTGGCTGACAACAACGAGCGTGCGGCCCTCGTCCGAAAGCTGCTTAATCTTGGCCAGGCACTTCCGCTGGAAGGGCTCATCGCCCACGGCCAGGATTTCGTCCACGAGGAAGATGTCCGGCTGGGTATGCACCGCCACTGCAAAGGCAAGGCGCAAAAACATACCGGAGGAATAGAACTTAACCTCGGTATCGATGAACTGTTCAATCTCGGAGAAGGCGACGATGTCCTCGAACTTCTCGTTGATCTCCTGTTCCGTCATGCCGAGGATGGCGGCGTTCAGGAAAACGTTCTCGCGCCCGGACAGGTCCGGGTGGAACCCCGCGCCAACCTCGATCAACCCGGCTACACGGCCCTTGGTGCGAACCGTGCCCTTGTCGGGGAGAATAACGCCGGAAATGAGTTTCAGCAGCGTTGATTTGCCGGAACCGTTGAAGCCCAGCAGGGCAACGGTCTCCCCCGGCTGGATTTCAAAGCTGACGTCATGGAGGGCATCGAACTTCCTGGTGAGATCGCCCCGGCGTCCCTTAACAAGCCAAACGAGTGTCTCCTTCAAGGAGTGCGAGTGGCGTAGGTTGAACGTTTTCTTGAGGTCCTTGACTATTACAGCAGCACCCATTTAGACCTCCTGCGCAAAGTGGCCCTCAAGCCGTCGGAAGACAAGCTGGCCGATGATGAGGAACAATGCAGCCATTCCGAGCCCGAGCAGTCCTGTCCACATCAGGTGCGGGGGCAGTTCAACGGGTCGGTTCACGGTGGGGTACCAGAACGCCCAGTGGAAGAGCTCAACGGCTACGGTGATGGGATTCAGCTGATAGATCGCCAGCACCCATTCCGGGGCCAGGCGCCGGATCATAGTCCAGTCGTACAGAACGGGCGAGGTCCAGGTGACGATCATCATCAGCATGTCGACGATGTTCTCAGCATCCCTGAAAAAGACGTTGATGGCACCGGCCAGCAAACCAAGACCAGTAGCCGTGACTGCAACGATGACGAAGCCCAGTGCCGCCCCGATGAGCTGGAAGACATCCGGATGCCAGCCCGTGAGCAAGGCAGCGGCAAGCAGTACCACCAGCTGCGGCAGGAAGTGAACCGCCGCCACCCACACCGAAGCCACCGGGAAGAGCTCGCGCGGCAAGTAGATCTTCTTCACCAAGGCAGCATTGGAAACAATGGAGCGCGTGGCGTTCGAGAACGCTTCGGAGAAAAAGTTGATGACGATGACGCCGGAGAACATGTACAGCGCGTAATTGGGGATTTGGTCCCCAACACGCAGCACAATGCCCAGGGCGAAGAACAGCACCACGTACTGGACCAAGGGCTTGACATAGGACCAGGCCAAGCCGAGGACCGAACCACGGTAGCGGACCCGGAGTTCCTTACGGACAATCAACTTCAGGAGGTACCGGCGTCGGTAAACGTCCAGCAGGCCGGCACCTACCCCCGGAACAGCATATGTATCAGTGGAAGTGGCCATTGCTACTTGTTAGGCTCCGATGCTTCGAACGTCTTGCGCCAGGATTCCACCGAGGTAATCTCCGGAAGTGCATCGCGGTACTGCGTGCGGAGGGTCTCCCAGTTGGAGAAAAGCTGCGCGTGCAGCTTGGCGGATTCAACCACAAGTTGGCGGGCCATTTTGGGATCCCTCAGGTGCCAGGATGCGCCGGTGCCATCTGCGTTCGAGACCACCGCGCTGTCCAGGTGCGCCAGGCTCCACCATTTTCCGTCCTGGTGGGCCACCTGGGCCTCCGGGTTGGCCTTGGCGGTGTCCCGCACAGGAGCCAGCGTCTGCTTCAAGACTGTCTTGACAGCCCACGGAAGAAGGCCGAGGGCACCAGGCTGCTTGTAGGACTGGGGCTTCTTCGGCGGACGCTTCCGGAAGACCTCCGGGAAGGCGGCAGGGTCCGTCTTGATCTGGGAGTCCGGGAATTCATCGCGCATGGCGCGAAGCTTCGGCATGGTGGTGGGTAGTTGCTTGTGAAGATCGCCTGGTCCGGCAAGGACATCACGCAGGGCCATAACGCGGGCCTGCTCAGGGTAGTACTGCATCGAGACCAGGTGCTTGATGTCCGCGTTCAGGCTCTCCCGGAGGATTCGACCACCCTTGGGGAACGGCGAGTGCAGGAGAGTCGCGATGAGGCGGTTCCGCTCGTGGTAGTAAGCCTGCCAGTCCACGGAGTCGTCTTTATCGGCCCAGGAAACGTGCCAGACTGCCGCGCCAGGAAGGGTTACAGTCGGGAAGCCGGCGGCACGGGCACGAAGCGAGTACTCGGCGTCGTCCCATTTGATGAACACAGGCAGTGAGAGCCCGATGGTCTCAACCACGGCCTTGGGGATGAGGCACATCCACCAACCGTTGTAGTCGGCGTCCCAGCGGCGGTGCAGCTGCGGTGTTGAGCGCAGACCCGCCTGCGAGAAGTCGTGGTCCCCCAGGCCTTCGACCGGACCCCAAAGGAACCGGTAGAAGTTGACCACCTCGGAGTAGGCGTGCAGAACCGACTTGTTGTACATGTCGAACATGTGACCGCCAACAATGGTCGGCTTCCTGCAGAGGTCGGCGAACGCTACCGCTCGCATGACGCCCTCTGTCTCCAGTTCAATGTCGTCATCGAGCAGCATGACGTAATCGCTCTTGTCGGACACGAGCATCTCGTACATGTTCCGGGCGAAACCACCCGAACCGCCAAGGTTGCCTTGGTTGATGATCCGCAGCTGGTCACCCATGGATTCAGCGACGGCGTCAAAGCCGGCTTCGTCGGCGACTTTCTTGTTTCCTTGGTCGACGATGATCAGTTCGGCAAGAATTTCCCGGAGCCCGGCATCGCCATCAATGGCCTTGATGGTTTCCAGGCAGTAGTCCGCTCGGTTGAAGGTAGTGACGCCCAAGGTGACACGGCCGTGGGGGCGACCCTCGTCGGGCACGGCCCAGTGGGCGCTTTTCAGCGCCATGCCCTCGCCGCCGGCGATGAGGTCGAACCAGTACCAGCCGCCGTCGCCAAACGGTGCCAGCGTCAATTCGAAATCGTTGGCAGCGGACCCTTCAACCAGTACGGAATCCACGCGCTGGGAAGCTCCACGGGCGTTGGAGCGGTAGACGATGATGGTTCCTTCGCCCTCGGTTTCGAGGTGGAGGACGGTCTTCGTGGCAATCGTCCACTTACGCCAGTAGCTGGCAGGGAAGGCATTGAAGTAGGAACCGAATGAGAGGCGTTCTCCGCGGCGGACCTGGACGGAACCACGGTCAAGGATGTCTTCGGGGTGAAGCTGCCGGGCGATGCCTACTGCCTGTACTTCCGAGCTTCCCTGGCTGCCCTTCTGGACCGTGCTCGTGTCGGGGTCCACGTAGAGGGGAAGGGTGTCAAGGTCGCGGTTCGCCGGGAAAATGACCCGCTGAACAATCCGCAGGTTTTCTTCCGTTGAACCGGGAACATCCGCGGCGGTAGTAGCCGTCATGGCGATCTCCTGGCTTTCATTTGTTGTGGCGGTCACGCGTCCACTCCCCCACTTTCAAGCTTTGCGCCGCCGGTGAAGTGCGGCTTGATCTTGTTGTCGTACATTGACAGTGCGGAGCCAATGGCCATGTGCATGTCAAGGTACTTGTAGGTGCCAAGGCGTCCACCGAACAGCACCGATTTCTCACCCTTGGCGAGATCGCGGTAGGCAAGAAGCTTCTGGCGGTCGTCGGAGGTGTTGATGGGGTAGTAAGGCTCGTCGCCCTTCTCAGCAAAGCGCGAGAACTCGCGCATGATGACCGTAGCGTCCTTGGTGTAGTCGCGCTCCGGGTGGAAGTGGCGGAATTCGTGGATGCGGGTGTACTTTTCCTCGGCATCGGGGTAGTTCATAACGGCACAACCCTGGAAGTCCTCGATGGGCAGGACCTCTTCTTCAAGGTCGATCGTGCGCCACGAAAGGTCGCCCTCGGCGTAGTCGAAGTAGCGGTCCACTGGGCCGGTGTAGATAACAGGCACCTGGCCAAGGACGGAGGAGCGGCCGAACTCGCCGTCGTCGAAGAAGTCCGTATTGAGGACAACTTCAATATTGGGGTTATCCGCCATACGCTCAATCCAGGCGGTGTAGCCGTCAACCGGTAGCCCTTCATGGGTGTCATTGAAGTAGCGGTTGTCGTAGTTGTAGCGCACGGGAAGTCGGGAAATGATCTCCGCCGGCAGGTCCTTGGGATCCGTCTGCCACTGCTTGCCCGTGTAGTGCTTGATGAACGCCTCGTACAGCGGGCGTCCGATCAGCTGGATGCCCTTGTCATTCAGGTTCTGGGGATCCGTTCCGGCAAGTTCGCCGGCCTGTTCGGCAATAAGCGCCTTCGCTTCCGAGGGGCTCATGGCCGAGCGGAAGAACTGGTTGATGGTGCCCAGGTTGATGGGCATGGGGTACACCTCGCCCTTGTGGCTGGTGTACACCTTGTGCTGGTAGTTGGTGAACTTGGTGAACCGGTTCACATACTCCCAAACGCGTTCGTTGGACGTGTGGAAGAGGTGGGCTCCATAGCGGTGCACCTCGATTCCCGTCTTTGCTTCGTTCTCGCTGTAGGCGTTTCCACCAATGTGGTGACGGCGATCAAGCACCGCAACCTTCAGCCCCAACTCGGTAGCGGCGCGTTCTGCAATGGTCAGGCCAAAGAAACCCGAGCCGACGACGACGAGATCAGCGTTCACAAACTCTCCTGTGTATTGGCGTGCGGGCACAGAAATGCCCACGTCTACTGGTCAAGGCTACCCGACGTTACGATCTAATCCCGATTCGGGGGGCGCGCGGAAGCACGGCAGCGATTGACCTGAAAAACGAACGGGAGGCTTGGCCAGCGCCAGCCTCCCGTTCAAATGCCCGAAGTATCCTTCGGCTAAAGTGCGACGACGGCGCCGGTTTCGGCCGACTTGAGCACGGCCTCAGCGACGCGGAGGGTCTCAAGCCCTTCGGCCATTGTGACAATGTTCATGGACTTGCCGAGGACCGCATCGCGGAAAGCCTCGTGTTCCATCTTCAACGGTTCGCGCTTGGCCAAAGCAAAGCGGGTAGAAGAACCTTCGGAGACGCCACGGAAGGCCGCGATGGAGTCCCAGTCCGTCTGGAAAGTGCCGTTCTCGACAAACGTCAGGTCCGCCGAAATCGTGTCGGCAATGAACGCGCCTCGCTCGCCCAGAACAACAGTGGTGCGTTCCTTCATGGGAGAGAGCCAGTTGACGATGTGGTTGGTAACGACCCCATCCTTGAGGTGCCCAATGGCTGTGACCATGTCTTCGTGTTCGCGTCCGCTGCGGGAAGTGGTGTGCGCCACCACGTTGACGAAGTTGCTTTGAGCCAACCACGCCGTGAGGTCGATGTCGTGGGTCGCGAGGTCCTTGACCACACCAACATCGGCGATCCGCGAGGGGAAGGGACCCTGGCGGCGGGTGGAGATCTGGTAAACCTCGCCGAGATCGCCATTGCCAAGGCGGTCGCGAAGGCTCTGCAGGGACGGGTTGAAGCGTTCAATATGTCCCACGGCACCGATCAAGCCCTTGGCATCGAAAGCCTCGGCTATGCGACGGCCCGACACCGAGTCATTGGCGATGGGCTTTTCCACCAGGCAGTGCACTCCGGCTTCGGCAAGCTGCAAGGCAACTTCCTCGTGCAAGATTGTCGGCACGGCTGCGACAGCCATATCGATGCCCTGCTCGATGAGCTGCTCAACGGTGCTGCAGACCTCCAAGCCACTGGCTACGTTGTGTGGGTCCCCAAAGGAATCAGCAACGGCAACAAGGTCGACACCGTCAAGCTCGCGGATAACGCGTGCGTGGTGACGGCCCATCATGCCGAGTCCGATGAGGCCAGCGCGCAGATTTGCCACTAGCTACCTGCCTTTGCCACAGCGTTGACTGCCGCAACGATCCTGTCGAGGTCATCCTGGCTCAATGACGGGTGCACAGGAAGGGACAGCACGGTCGATGCTGCTTCTTCGGTGACCGGCAGGTCATCAGAGGTCTGGAACGGGGCGAGACGGTGGTTGGGGATCGGGTAGTACACGCCGCAGCCCACGTTGTACTCCTCGCGCAGAGCCTTGGCGAAACCATCACGGTCCTCGGCGATGCGGATGGTGTACTGGTGGTAGACGTGCTCGTAGCCCTCTACAACCTTCGGGGTAACGACACCTTCGATGTTTGCATCGAAGAACGCCGCGTTCTCCTGACGGGTCTTCGTCCAGCCCTCGACCTTGGTCAACTGAACGCGGCCAATCGCTGCGTGGATGTTGGTCATGCGGGCGTTGAAGCCAACCAGCTCATTTTCGTACTGGCGTTCCATGCCCTGGTTCCGCAGCAACCGAAGCCGCCGTTCGACGTCGGCCAAACCGGTGCTGACCATGCCGCCTTCGCCGGAGGTCATGTTCTTCGTGGGGTACAGGCTGAACATGGCGAAGTCGCCGAAGGTACCGACCTTGCGGCCGTTGACTGCGGCACCGTGGGCCTGGGCTGCATCTTCAAAGACTTTTACGCCGTGCTTGGCGGCAACTGCACCGATGCCATCCACGTCAAAAGGGTGGCCGTAGAGGTGAACCGGCATGATGGCAGCCGTCCGGTCAGTGATTTTCGACTCGACCGACGCCGGATCCAGCGTGTAGTGGTTGATGTCCACATCGGCGAAGACAGGGGTTGCACCCGTCAATGCCACGGAGTTGGCTGTAGCAGCAAAGGTGAATGACGGAACAATGACTTCGTCGCCGGGACCAATGCCTGCGGCAAGGAGCCCGAGGTGCAAGCCGGACGTTCCGGAGTTGACTGCCACAGCCGCCCGGCCGTCAAGGAGGACCTGCGAGAATTCCTGTTCAAAGGACGCAACCTCCGAACCCTGTGCAAGTTGGCCGGAGGCCAGAACAGCCTCTACTGCCTTGCGCTCATCATCACCGATGATGGGCTTGGCGGGGGGAATGAATTCGGGGCTCATGCCTCTACCTCTCGAAGGGTCTCGTTCTGTTCAACATATGTGGCGCCGGTTTCCGGGCATACCCAGTTTTCGCCGCTGCGCTGCAGCGGGAAACCGGCCTTGCCGACCCAACCATGGCGCTTGGCCGGCACTCCGACCATCAAAGCAAAGTCCGGAACGTCCTTGGCCACAACGGCGCCTGCTGCCACGGTGGCCCACCGGCCAATAGTGACGGGAGCAACGCATACAGCGCGGGCTCCAATGGATGCGCCTTCACGGATGGTGACGCCCACGGGCTCCCAGTCATGGGCACTCTTCAACGTTCCGTCCGGGGCAACCGCCCGGGGGTAGGTGTCGTTCGTCAGGACTACGGCGGGGCCGATGAAAACCCCTGCCTCCAGTTCCGCGGGCTCGTAAACAAGTGCATAGTTCTGGACTTTGCAGTTGTCCCCCATCTTGACTCCGGAGCCGATGTAGGCCCCGCGTCCGACGATGCAATTGACGCCTAATTCGGCCTGCTCGCGGACTTGGGCCAGATGCCAGATCTTTGATCCATCACCAATTACCGCCTCGTCTGAAACATCGGCGCTCTCAGCAACCACTATCACCGGTGAAGGTCCTTCCTCATTGAGCACACGCGACAACGAGTTTCATCTTAGCCGAGACACAAAGCCGCGGCGTCAAGGGCCGGATCTGCCATGGCGGTGCCGAAGTTGTCCACATACAGCCCAAACGAGGCTGCCGTCCGCTTCGGTCCTCCATAACGATGGTGTGGAAAGGGAGGACAAAGCATGACATTGGAGTGCACACTGGTTCGCAGTCCCACTGCCTCCGCACCCGCAGGAGCGGAGGAACTATCCATCGCCGTGGCGCCCGGGACGCCTGGGTCCCACCTGGCTTCTCTGCTCAAGGCAGCCCGCGATACCGGCCCGCTCAGAGTTGGCATGGAGGATCTTGCGACGCTAACTGTCGGGTTGCCGCCCCTGGTGTCAGGAGCTGTTCTGGTGGACGGTTTGATACCGCCGGCAAAGACCCCCGACCCACCGTTGCCATTGATGTTGTTGGTCCATACCGGCCCTGGTGCAGGTTCCGTCTTCGGGATTCCGCGGGGGCAGCACGGTATCGGCAGGGCTGCTGCAGACATTTCAATAGAAGATCCAACAATGTCGAGGCACCACGCAGTGCTGGAGGTGTCGGGGAAACATCTTGAGATAGCTGCCGTCTCGGCATCGAATCCGGTTTATGTTGACGGACGCCCCACCCGCCGCTCGTTGGTCAACTCCCGTTCCTCAATCGTTTGTGGTCGAACATCGTTCAGCCTCTCCTCTGACACCACCGACTTTCCCGTACTTGCAACGGATGCGGGCCGTTCGGTGAAAGAACCTGTTGCGGTGCCCGGCACAAGAACCTACGGGGGTCGTGCAACCATTGCCCTAGCGGCCGGCCTGCCGTTGCTTGCAGGCGTAGGCCTCGCTGCGGCCACCGGCATGTGGATGTATTTGGCCTTTACTTCCCTATCGGCGCTCGGTGTACTTCTTCCGTTGATGCGGGGCAGGCAGGGCAGGCAGCATTACCGGCGGGCCCTTGATGGTGCGGTCGAGGACGATGCCAGCAGGCGTCGCCGGTGTGCCCCCTCCGCCGCGGAGATCATGCTCGCCGCCTTCGTCAAGGATCCCGCTGCCCACGGATTCGAAACCGGTGGGGCTGGTTCAACTCCGGAGCCCGATTCCAAAGCGACACCACGACTGGAGAACCACGCGGTCTGGTTACGCTTGGGCACCACCGAATCCTCAGCGAATATCCGCGTGGTTCCGGAGGATCCGCACTTCACTCCGCCGCGGCTCGGCCTGTGCCCCGTGACCCTGGATCCGGAGCATCGGAGCGTAGCGATCCTCGGAGATGAGGGGCACGTGGAAGCCATGCTTCGATTCATGCTCATGCAGCTCGCCAGTTTCCCTGGTTCCGCCGACGCTCCGGTCCTTATCCTGGGACCGACCGGCAGGCTCCCCCTGAGCGCCAGGTTCCTCCCCCGGGTGACGCTCGCTTCAAACACGACGGCTGCCCTGGAGACTCTGAACAAGCTCAGGCATAACCCTCATGGGAGGCTCGTGGTGTTGGGAAGCCGGGCGCTCCATGATGATGAGGCCCTGCAGAAAACTGTGCAGGGCGCCCTTCGTGCCGGATGGCAAGTACTGCATTGCCAGGGCGCAGCTGGAGCATCAGCGGGCACCATCACCATCGAGCCCTCCGGAACAGCTGCATCCTTCGAGTCCGGCGGCGAGCGCCTGGACTTCGTGCCCGACCTCGTCCCAGCCGATGTTTTCGACCGCTTCTGCCGTACCGTCGCCGCTGCAGCCAGTACGGCGGAGCGCCGCCGCGAAGGCGACCTTCCGCGTAGATCTTCCTTGGCCGCGCTACTGCCGTACGGTCACCGCCGGGTCCTTAACCGGTGGCGCTCCGCCTCCTGGAAGGACGGCGTGACAGCCGTGCTGGGAGAAGGCCACGATGGACCGCTCACCTTCAGCTTCAAGCGCGACGGTCCCCACCTCCTGGTTGCAGGTACCACCGGTTCAGGAAAGTCGGAACTCCTCAGGACACTCGTTGCGTCCATCGCACTGACGGTCCCGCCTGAGCAGGCGACGTTTCTTTTCCTGGATTTCAAGGGCGGGTCCGGCTTGGGTCCTTTGGCCGGGCTGCCGCACTGTGTGGGCCTGCTGACGGACCTCGGCCATCAGAACATTGATCGGGCACTGGAGTCGTTGCGGGGGGAGGTCAAGTACCGGGAGAGGCTCTTTGCTATGGAGGGGGCAGCGGATCTTGCTGACTACCAAGAATCAGTTGGTACCGAAGGCGTCGGGCTGGCGCACCTGATACTTGTGATTGATGAGTTTCGGATTCTTGTGGACGAGGAACCGGCGGCCATTCGCGAGCTCATGCGCATCGCCACTATAGGTCGTTCGTTGGGAATTCATCTGGTGATGGCCACGCAGAGACCGCAGGGGGCGCTGACCGCCGACATCCGGGCCAACGTCACCTCCAGCATCTCCCTTCGGGTCCAGTCGGAAATGGAATCCGTGGACATCATCAATTCCAAGGATGCTGCGTCCATAGGCGTTGATGTCCCGGGCCGGGGTTTCCTTGCTACGGCAGCCAAGGAGCCTCAGGAGTTCCAGGCAGCGTCTTTGAGTTTCCTGTATCCGGACACCGTACCTTCAAGCTCTGCAGAAGTGGCAGGCGGCACTGTTGACCCCCTTCGACCAGTGGTTCAGTCCACTGCCCAAGCACTCAGTGAATCCCCGGCTAGCGCGGGTGCTTTGCGTGGGGTATCCCGAACGGAGACAGTTGATAACCACACGGAGACGGGCATCGGACAGCTCGTGTCTGTCATAGGTGAAGCCTGGGGCTACCTGGGCATGCCCTCGCCCCGGAGTCCCATCGCCGCCCCGCTGCCGCAGCGCATCCCTTGGGACGACAGGCTTGCGCTCGTGGATAAACCACCGGGGATGCCCGATAGCGTTGCAGAGCCGTGGCGAGTGGGACCCATTGCGCTCCTCGACAAACCCACCCTGCAGCGTGTGGACTGCTTGTACTGGTCGCCGGCCAAGCACGGACATCTTGCAATGGTCGGCGGCCCTTCCAGCGGCATGAACCATAGCTTCCGGGCTGTAGCCGCCATGCTGGCAACCCAAGCACCCCAACCCTGCCTGTACATACTGGACGCGAACCGGCTGCTGGGCAACGTCGAAGCTGGTCAAGGAATCGGGGCTTACGCAGGCTTGGACCAACTTGGCTTCGCGGCACGGATCCTGTCGCGGGTGGCAGCCGAGTTGGAGACGAGGCGCGCAGCCCCGGATCTGCCTGATGGCCGTTCGCCGCTTGTGCTGATTGTCGCTGGCTGGTGTTCATGGATGTCGGCGCTGAGAGGCGGCCCCTACGAGTGGGCGGAGGGCATGCTCCACGAAATCGCCAGGGACGGAGTCCCCTTGGGGATCACGTTGTTGATCTCAGGTGAACGGGAACTGGTCAGCTCGCGCTTGTTCGCGGCCATATCAAACCGCGCATACTTCCCCCTGGGCACCACTGAGGAGTCGCGTTTCCACTGGCCTCGTTTGCCTGAGATGGAAGCCGCCCCGGGTCGCGCTTTCGTTTCGGGAAACATTGTCGAATCCCGGCCGGCGACGGCGCAGTTCAGGGAGGCACCTGCAGCCGGTACCTGGCCGTTCGGCAAGCGCATTGCAGCTGAACCGCCGTTTCGTTTACGCCCGCTCCCCCTGTTGCTGACACATGAAGATTTCCTTAGCCGCAAAGAAGCGGCCGCACCTTCCGGAAAAGCCCCAGTGCCGACGCTCCAGGGCGCTGGAGGTGACACCTGCGTCGGCGGGGCACCCAGCGCGGGAACGGAACGCGGCGGTGCATCGGCTGACGTTGCGCCCCACGGAGAATTGAAGCTCGATCCGCAGGCCCCTGAGCCATTGTGGATCGGGGTTGCGGGGGACGACGCTTCGCCGGCGGCATTCCCCCTGAAGACAAGAGGCGTCAGCATCGTGCTGGGCAGCCCAAGATCCGGCAAGACCACCATTCTTTGGTCGCTGGTGAGTTTGAACCCGCAGATACACTGGCTTTTCCCTCCGGACGGGTCAGCTGCGGGAGCCTTCTGGGCTTCAAAGGCATCGGCGGCAGCCGACGGAACCCTCAACCCGCAAAGTGTCCTGTTGGTGGACGACGTCGAGTCCTTGGACGCCACGGGCCGACGGGCTCTTGACGCCTTGGCCGGCCAGGTCGCCGGCATCATCCTGACGGCCACGCCCGGTCCAGCCCTGCACCACCTTCCTTTGGTCAAAGAAGTGCAGGCGTCAGGAATGGGTTTGCTGCTGGCGCACGGAAGCCCTCTTGATGGGGAGCTGCTGGGCGTACGGCTCTCCGCTGACCCCGGCCGCCGTCCGGGCAGGGGCTTCATCATTGACCGAGGAGAAGCAATTCCCTTTCAAGGGGTACTTTCCGCTGGATTTCCGACACGGGAGTGACAGCAACTGCGGCGTCACGGGAGCAAGGGGGTCACAGGGCGCCGTTACTGCCACCCGTCCGCGAAGCAAAGGAGATGACATCCCGCTGGAAGAGGAAGATGATCGCGGCCAGTGCCGGAAAGATCATGGCCAGCCCAGGGAGTACAAGGCCGCCTGTCATCGTGGGGAAACCAATGGTGAGGACGAACAGTTGGGCCACCAAAGCAGCCGCGCGCGTCCATCGGAAGCCCCGGAATAGGAAATGCCCTACCGCGAACAGCCAGGCCGAGAAAGCCAGGAGCAGGACCAAGGTAAAGACGGCTCCCCAAAAAGTCAGTACGGGAGCACCTGTAAGGAGTTCAAATCCGTACCAAGCGGCAGCAGCGAGCAAGGCTGTGGCTTCGAGGGCAACGACGATGGAAATAATGACTATCCCGCGAGGTCGCGACGTCCCGACGTTGCCCGGACCTGGGCGGTCGGAATCGTCATTTCCATCAGGGCCGGAGTGTGGCTGGGCAGGGTTTACAGGAGGTCTTGACACACTGGCACACTACCGGACATAGTCATCTAGCAGTGAGGGCACTGGCGGCTGATGTGATGCATCGCTCACGGATTCCGAGCATTTCGACCACTAACACCCCTTGTTTACAAGGCGTTAACATGAAACGCTTGACTCAGACGACCAAGGGGGCCCATGCGGGCCCCTTTCCTTTGGAGCCTCTCGTGAATGTTTTCACAAAAGGCCTTTCTAGTTCTCACGAATGGAGTGACTGATCAGCATGGATTGGCGTAATCGCGCAGCCTGCCTCGACAAGGACCCGGAGCTCTTCTTCCCAGTCGGCAACACGGGACCCGCACTTCTCCAGATCGAGGAAGCCAAGAGCGTTTGCCGCCGCTGCCCCGTCGTGGACACGTGCCTGCAGTGGGCATTGGAGTCCGGCCAGGATGCAGGCGTTTGGGGCGGAATGAGTGAAGACGAACGGCGTGCCCTCAAGCGTCGCGCAGCACGCGCACGTCGCGCCTCCTAAGAAGCAGAGGCGAAAGAGGCCGCGGACCATCCGGTCCGCGGCCTCTGCTTTTTAACCCCGGCAGTGCAGGCGCGCTATGCGCGTGCGAGATTCAGTACGATCTGCACGGCTGTCCCGCCGCCTTCCCTCGGGCTCCACTGAATGGTTCCCCCGAGTTCGCTGGTGACGAGGGTTCGGACAATCTGCAAGCCCAAACCTTCGGCGTATTGCCCATCCGGCAGCCCCACGCCGTCGTCGGCGATCGTTACGGTCAGGAATTCGTCCTTGCCGTCCCCCTCGGCGCGGTCCGCCACCAGCCACACAGTGCCTGTGCGGCCCTCAAGTCCGTGCTCAACGGCATTGGTAACGAGTTCATTGATGACCAAGGCCAGCGGGGTCGCAAAATCACTGGGCAATTCCCCGAACAGGCCTGAACGTTCAGTTCTTACCTGTTGGGATGGCGATGCCACTTCCGCGGAAAGCCGGAACTGACGCCCGATCAACTCGTCGAAATCAACACTCTGGGTCAGGCCTTGGGACAGGGTTTCATGCACCAGTGCAATTGTTGCCACGCGCCGCATCGCTTGTTCGAGGCCCTGCTTCGCCTCATCGCTGACCATTCGCCGGGACTGCATACGCAGCAGGGCGGCCACCGTTTGCAGGTTGTTCTTGACCCGGTGGTGGATCTCGCGGATCGTGGCGTCCTTGGTGACAAGTTCCATCTCCCGACGCCTGAGTTCGGAGACGTCGCGGCACAGCACCAAGGCGCCGAATCGATGTTGTTCGTCGCGCAGCGGGATGGCACGCAAGGAAAGGCTGACGCCCCTCGATTCAATCTCGCTTCGCCAAGGCATGCGGCCGGTCACTACCAGGGGCAATGTCTCGTCCACCATCCGTCGGTCTTTCAGCAGACCCGCAGTGACCTCGGCAAGCGACCGGCCCTCCAGGGACTCCACTTCGCCGAGCCTGCGGAACGCGGAAACCCCGTTGGGACTGGCGTACTGGACTATGCCGTCCGCGTCGAGCCGGATCAGCCCATCACCGACGCGGGGCGCGCCCCGGCGCGAGCCCGTCGGGGAAGCGAAGTCGGGCCAGAGCCCGAGCGTGCCCATGCGGAGGAGATCGTAGGCACACTGCCGATAGGTCAGTTCCAGCCTCGAGGGCATGCGGGAGCTGGAGAGGTCCATGTGTGAGGTAACGACGGCGAGAGTTCTTCCGTTGCGCACCATGGGCACTGCTTCAACCCGCAGAGCCATCTCGCTGCTCCAACTGGTCTCGCTGGAGCGTTCGATGGCTCTGCTGTTCCAGGCCTTCTCCACCAGTGGACGAAGGTCCGAGCGAATGCCCTCGCCCACGAAGTCCGCGTGGAACACCGTATGCGATGTCGACGGACGGACGTGGGCGAGGGCTATGTAGCCAAACTCGGGGTGCGGAAACCAAAGAGCCAGGTCCGCGAAAGCCAGATCCGCGACCATTTGCCAGTCGCCAACCAGGAGGTGCAGCCATTCGGCATCTCCAGGCCCGAAATCAGCATGTTCCCTGATGGGGTCTGTAAAGATTGCCACTGCACCTCCATTTGCGACGCGGAGAACTTCCTAGCGTCGGACGATTGACCTCAAGAGCCTTAATGCTACCGACAGTGAGGCCATGTCGTCGGCCTCGAGCGCGTTGACCTCGTCGAACATGGTCTTCGCCCTGCCCAGTTGCTCGGCGTTCAGCTCCTCCCAGTCCTTCAACCGGTCTTCCGCGGATGCGTTGGACTCCGTTGCTTCAAGGACCGAAGTAGTCATGTCGGCAACTGTTGAGTACAGGTCATCCCGAAGGGCTGCGCGGGCCAGCGCCTGCCAGCGGTCATCGCGCGGCAGTGAACTGATGCGCTCCAGCAGCGAATCCACGTGGAAGCGGTTGAACACCGTGTAATACACGTGGGCCACGTTCTCAACGCTCTCCTTGCCTGTCTGGGCAATCCGCGCGATGTCCAGAAGGGCATAGCTTTCGAAGAGCTCGGCCCACCTGCGGGCAAGGTGTTCGGGAAGGTCCCATCCCAGCGCCTTGTCGAGCCAGCCGCTGATGCGGACCTTGTCTTCTCCACGCAGGTAGTCCAAAAGCTTGGCGCGCAACGGCGCCATCATTGGCTTGAACGCATCCACGACGCTGGCGATGGGCTGCGAGGCAATTCCTTGCCCCAGTACCCAACGCACGGCCCGGTCAAGCAGTCGCCTGATGTCCAGGTGGATTTCGCTCCAGTGTTCGGTCGGGAAGGATGCCGGCAGCGCGTTCAGCTCCGCTACCATGGGGTCGAGGTCGTAGATTTCGCGCAAAGCTACGAACGCCTTCGCTACCGCGACCTCGTTGGCCGAGGTTTCCTCAATGGCCCTGAACGCGAATGTGATGCCACCGAGGTTGATGATGTCGTTGGCCACCACGGTTGCGATGATCTCGCGCCGCAGCGGGTGGGTGTCCAAATCGGCGTCGAACTTCTCGCGCAACTGCTTCGGGAAGTAGTTGCGGATCGTGTCCGAGAACCAGGGATCATCAGCCAGGTTGCTGTCGCGCAGCGCAGTACTGAGCTCAATTTTCGCGTAGGCCGAAAGGACGGCCAGTTCGGGCGACGTCAGGCCTTGACCTTGTTCCAGGCGGGCACGAAGGGTGTCGGTGGTCGGCAACGCTTCAAGGTCCCGCTTGAGGTCGGCGGACTTCTCCAGCCAGTCCATGAGCCGCTCGTAGCTGGGGCTCCACTCGGCGACCCGTGTCCGGTCGTTGAGCAGCAGGATGTTCTGGTCGATGTTGTCCTGAAGTACCAAGCGGCCTACTTCGTCGGTCATGTCGGCCAGGAAGGCAGCCCGTTCAGTCTCCTGAAGCTTGCCTGCCGCCACCATCCGATCCACGAAGATCTTGATGTTGACTTCATGGTCCGAGCAATCCACACCCGCAGAGTTGTCAATGGCGTCGGTGTTGAGGATCACGCCCTGCAAAGCGGCCTCAATACGTCCCCGCTGGGTCAAACCAAGGTTTCCGCCCTCACCGACAACCTTGACCCGCAGGTCACGCCCGTCAACACGAATGGCGTCGTTGGCCTTGTCCCCCACAGCAGCATGGGTTTCCGTGCTGGCCTTGACATAGGTGCCGATGCCGCCGTTGTAAAGGAGGTCCGCCGGTGCCAGCAGGATCGCCCGCAGCAGTTCCGGCGGGCTGAGTTGTGTTATGCCGTCGGGCAGTCCCAGGGACTTCCGTACCTGTTCCGAAACAGGGATGGTCTTGGCCTGGCGGGCATAAACTCCGCCGCCCTCGCTGATGAGCGAACGGTCGTAGTCGTCCCATGAAGAGCGGGGCAGCTCAAAGAGACGCTGCCGCTCAGCAAAGGACACTGCAGCATCAGGTGTCGGATCGAGGAAGATGTGGCGGTGGTCGAAGGCCGCCACCAAGCGGATGTGCCGTGAGAGCAGCATGCCGTTTCCGAAGACGTCGCCTGACATATCGCCCACGCCGACGACGGTGAACTCTTCGGTCTGGGTGTCCAGATCAAGCTCGCTGAAGTGACGCTTAACCGATTCCCAGGCTCCGCGGGCCGTAATGCCCATCGCTTTGTGGTCGTAACCCACCGAACCGCCGGAAGCGAAGGCGTCGCCCAGCCAGAAGCCGTACTCTGCCGCCAGCCCGTTTGCTGTATCCGAGAAGGTTGCGGTGCCTTTATCGGCCGCAACCACAAGGTAGGAATCGTCGCCGTCGTGACGAACGACGTCCGACGGCGGGACGAGCCTTTCGCCGTCGCTCGACGTCACGAGGTTATCGGTGATGTCCAGCAGGCCCCGGATGAACGTCTTGTAACTTTCGATGCCTTCCGCCATCCATGCGGCGCGGTCCACTGCGGGATTCGGCAGTTTCTTGGCGAAGAAGCCGCCTTTGGCGCCCGTCGGAACGATGACGGCGTTCTTGACTGTCTGGGCCTTGACCAGCCCGAGAATCTCGGTTCGGAAATCCTCCCTCCGGTCCGACCAGCGAAGACCGCCGCGGGCCACCTTGCCGAAGCGAAGGTGTACGCCCTCGACGCGTGGCGAGTAGACCCAGATTTCGAACATCGGGCGCGGGAACGGCAGTCCCTCTATGGAGGTCGGGTCCAGCTTAAAGCTGAGGTATTCCTTGTTCTGGAAGTAGTTGGTCCGAAGGGTGGATTCAATGAGGTTGATGAAGGTACGCAGGACACGGTCCGCGTCCAAGGTGGCAACCTGCTCCACAGCCTCGGCAAGGGAGGTCCGCGCTGCATCCTGGCGTTCATCGCGGACATCGTCCGCCACGGATGGGTCGAACCGTGCCGAGAAGAGCTCAATGAGTCCACGTGCCACATCCGGGTTGCCCAGGAGGGTATCGGCGATGAAGCCGAAGGAATTCGTGTTTCCCATTTGGCGCATGTACTTGGCGTACGCCCGAAGCACAACTACCTGACGCCAGTGCATGCCTTCGCGGAGCACCAACCGGTCGAAGTTGTCCGACTCCACGGCACCGGTTACCGCAGCACCGAAGGAATCGGCCAAGAGACTTCCGGTGGCAAGGGGGTCGACTCCTGTGGGGTACTTCAACCCGAGGTCGTAGAGGAAGAAGTCGCGGTGATCAGCGGTTTCGATTTCGAAGGGCCGCTCGTCCAGCACTTCCAAGCCGAGGTTGTGGAAGTAGGGAAGAATCTGGCTGAGGCTCTTTGGCTCCATCAGGTAAAGCTTGACGCGGGCATCCTCTTCCAGTGCTTCACCGGCGCCTTCGGGCAGATATACGTGGACGCCGGGCCTGACGTTCCTGATGGGCTCGCCGGTCCGCTCCGCCTGGGCACCGTACTTCTCGAAACGTTCGATGTCCTGCAGGGCGTCTTCGACTTCGTAATCCACGCGGTATCCGGCGGGGAACGCTTCGGCCCAGAGGGCCGACAGAGCATCTGCACTTTCGGCCGGGTGGTGCTCGCGGAGGACCTCGGTGATGCCCTCGCTCCAGGACCTCGACGCCCGCATCAGTCGGTGTTCGAGTTCCTTCGCATTGACTTCAGCGAGCTCAGCGGTGCGTGGAAGCCTGATCCGGAAGAAAACACGGGCAAGCGCGGATTCCGTTATCCGGGCCTCGTAGTCGATGGTCTCGGCCTGGAACGTTTCCCGGAGTTCCTGCTCGATCCTGAGCCGGACGCTGGTGGTATAGCGGTCGCGGGGCAGGTAGACGACTGCGGACATGAAGCGGCCATAAATGTCCGGCCGCAGGAACAGCTTCGTCCTGCGGCGCTCCTGCAGTCGTTGGATTCCCATGGCAGTCGCGGCCAGGTCCGGTATCTCTATCTGGAACAGTTCGTCCCTGGGATAGGTCTCGAGGATGCCCAGGAGGTCTTTGCCGGAGTGTGAATCGATCGGGAACCCGGCATTGCGCAGTACTGCATCGACTTTGTCACGAACAATGGGGATGCTGCGTACAGAGCCGGTGTAGGCGCTCGTCGCAAACAGTCCAATGAAACGGCGTTCGCCATTGACGTTGCCCTGGGCGTCGAAGCTCTTGACGCCAATGTAATCAAGGTACGCCGGCCGGTGGACTGTCGAACGGGAATTCGCCTTGGTGATGACCAGGGCACGCTTCTCCCTCGCCTTCTTCCGTCCGGCGTCTGTCAGGTGTTGGACCTGACGGGTGGTGTCCCCGGCGCGCAAGAGCCCCAGGCCGCTGTCCTCACGAAGCTGGAGAACGTCTTCGCCGTCTTCATTCACGAGGTCGTATTCGCGGTACCCCAGGAAGGTGAAGTTCCCATTGTCCAGCCATCGGAGAAGGTCCTGCGCCTGGCGCAGTTCAGCAATTTGCTCCGGATGGGAGACTCCCCCCAGTGCTTCGGCCAGCTCCAGCGCCTTGCTGCGCATTTTCGGCCAGTCCTCGACGGCGGCCCTTACGTCTCCGAGCACGCGGTGCAGGCCCTCGACCAACTGTTCACGCGTGTCATCGCTGACGCGGTCGATTTCGACCGCAATCCATGACTCCATGTGTGATGCGTTGTCCCCGTCGCCCAGAAGATGGGCGATGCTGGGCAGGGCAGCGGTGTCACCGCTGGAAATTCCGACAGTGGAAGGAACGCGGGAAACGCTGCTCATTTCGCCAGTGACCCGGTCCCGGGTGACGACGAACAATGGGTGCATGACCATGCGGATGGCGCAATTCTGGCGCACGAGCTCGGCGTTGACCGAGTCAACCAGGAAAGGCATGTCGTCCGTAACAATGTAAACAACGTTCCGGTCAGACTCGCTGCCAATTTCGACCAAGGCATTGCCGGGTCGTCGCGACTGGGCAACCGCCTTGTGTTTGGCGGCCCTGGATATCAGCAGTTCCGGGGAGTAGGCCCGGGCGTCCTCCTCTGCGAGGTGCTCGTAGTAGTCACCGAAGAACCCTTCACGGACAACTGCTGCATCGGACCGATCCTCCACGCTGGATCCTGACGACATCGACAAACGCCTCCATCACAAGTTGATTGCTGCGACTCTGCAGCCCACATGCCGAGCCTAGCGCTTAAGACGACGAAGAGCTCTGACACTTCGTCCAAAGGAATGACGTTTTTGATGGACAGGAGCACATACCAGTCCGGCGATGGCGCGTCGAATGTCCGATTCTGGTGCACATTCCAGAAGGACGGAGCCTGACAGCAGTGCTGCATCGCAAGCTTCCGGGTCCGACGGAATGTACGCCTCGATGCCGATGCCCGGCCCATAGCGGTTCCAGGCATCATCCAATTGCAGCTCCGGAGAGTAACCAACGGTGGAGCGTTTGACCTTATTAAGCACTACCCTCGGCGATGCTTGCGGAACAACCACTTCGAGTTCAGCCAATCCCCGCACGAGCCGCGGCACCCCAATAGCGTCCGCGGATCCCACAGCGAATACAACATCGGCCAACTCCAGGCTGCGAAGGGTGGATGCATTTCGCCGGGGAGCCAACGTGTCAAAGCTGAGCTCCTCGTCAGCTTCGAGGCAGAAGCCAGTGTCAATCACCACGACGTCCGCCAGCTGCCGGGCCCTCTCCAGCACGAGGGTCAGAGCCGCGGCCCTCAGTTCGGTCCAACGATCGGCCCGCGTGGTACCGGTCAATACGTGAAAGGAACCCGCCTTCGTGAAGACCTCACTCGCCGCGGCCGTCAGGGCCTCGACATCGAGCAGTCCTTGGTCGGCAAGCCTGCAGGCGTGGGCCAACCCGGCCGATTCGTCCAGAAGCCCCAGCATCGCCGAAACACTCGCGCCGTAGCTGTCGGCATCAACCAATATGACCGACTGGCCATCGGCAGCGAGCTCCGCGGCCATGTTCACGGCCAGCAAGGTCCGGCCAGGGGCGCCCGCCGGTCCCCACACAGCAAATATCCGTCCTGATACACCCGGCTCTCCCAAGGCCTCCTCCGGGTGCTGCACCCAGGGAGAATCCACGCCGGGATCGGCAAAACCCGTGCTGCGAGGACCGTCTGCCCGACCGTACCGGCTTGCGCGTTCCACGGCCTCGGAAATCTCGGCCGCGAGTAGCACTGGTTCGATATCCGCAGAAGCAGCGACTACCCCAATGGAACGGAGCCGTCTGGCCTCGCCCGGGCTGTCCGTCAAGGCAACAACGGAGACCCCCACAGCGCCCAGCCTGTCCACCAGCGTAGTGGTCAGTTCTTCTGAGCCGTCACCGACGATGGCTGCGAGCGCCAGCCCACTCTGGCAGGCAGCCAGCAGCTCGGTGAGTTCGGAACACCGGCGCACAACGGTTACCGGACCGTGCAGGCGTTCCAAGCCATCAACTACGGCTTCATGTGCAGCACCGACCGTTACGACCGGGATGCTCATGAGGCGAGCCCCGCCGGGTTCCAGACCACGGAAACTTTGGCCTTGTTGGCTTGGGCTCCCAGCAGTTTTGGCATTTGAGCGTCCGTGACGAGGACGAGCACGCTTGTGGTTTTTGATGCTCCGAGAGTGGTAGCGCCGTGAGTGATCTCCGAAATTTCCGCACCAGGTAACAGCAGCTGTGGATTGTCGTAGGCCGTGCCCGTTCCCGGCATGGCAATCCAAACATCCACCCGGGCACCGGGAACAGCTTGGGTAGGCAGCTCCTGATCCATGGAGATGGCCACCGGTTTCCTTTTCAAAGCATCGGCATTGCCGAGGCTTTCGCGTGGAAGCAACTGGTTCCTGGCCACCCGCTGCAGTGCGACTTTTCCTGCGGACAGACCATCTTCAACCGATACATAGCCGGCCTCCACCTCATCCAACCGCACTTTGACGATGGAAAGGTCTTCAGCCGTCACCATTTGGCCCACAGCGATGTCTTCCCTCGCGGCATAAACCTGTGTCGTCTTGTCGGCATTTCCAAGCAGCGCCACCACTCCTGCCACGGACAGGAACACCAGCAAGATACCTACCAACAGCCTGGGATCCCTCCACGAGGGCTTGCTGATTCGTGCGGCGGCAGGACTTACGCTCGGGCCCATGTGTTCTACTCCCCCGGGTTTGGCTAGAGGCATGGTCGGCGGACCTGCCTCCTTATTCTTACCGTCAGGCCATGTCCAACCAAAGCGTTCAGCCGCAAAGAGGACGGAACTGTGGATAACTACACCAAATGCCTATATGAGTGGCAATATGGAGCCATGCCCCGATTCCTGACATTGGCCGATGTCGCCGAACAACTCCAGATCAATTCCCCGCAGGCGTATGCCTTGGTCCGCAGTGGCGAGCTCAAGGCGATCCAGGTGGGTGGCCGCGGGCAGTGGCGTATCGAAGAAACGATGCTTGAGCAGTACATTCAGGACCGATACGCAGAAGCGAGCCGAATGATTGAAGAGTCCAAGTCCAAGTCACGCTGATCGGGGCAGCGCCGCGCCTAAAAGTCCGGGCTGCTGGCTGAACTGACGGCCACAAGTGCCCCGAAGGGGATGGCCACAACACTGGCGACATTACCCGCCCGTCGCACTTCGCCCTCTTGCACCACAGCAACATCGAAGTGGTCCCGACCTACACGGTCGATGACTCCCCTTATTTCAAAGCTTTGCGGCACCTGTGCCCGTACATGCACAATCACCGAGGCACGGTCCCGGGCCAGCGCCCTCAAAGCCGCGGCAAAGCCCAACGGTTTCACAAGCCGCGGAGTAGCCTTCATTGCCAACCGCCCCAACCCTTGATAGGTGATGACCGACGGGAAGGGAATCACCCACTGCCGGACACCTTCGTCCAGGACGAACCACTCGTTTCCCATGTGACTGATGCTTCCGAGAAGTGCGGCTCCGCTCGACAGGACAACTTTTACCCGACCAGCACCAACAGCGCGCAACCGATCGGTGAGCTCGATACCGGCCAGCTCTACCCTGGCCCGCTCGGTGATCTCTGCTTCCTTCTCCAGGGAGCGTTCTGCCGAAAATTGTGCTTCCAAATCGTTGAAGAGAGAGTCCCATCTCATGTGGTCAGACTAGGCTGCATAACGGAGCCAAGACCAATCCTGCCCTGCGGGCTTGCCTCGCGATTGGACAGGCGCGTGAAATTATGTTGAGAATGGATTCCGAGGTTGATCAAATTACATCAAACTGCATCAAACGAAGCTTGGGGGCTTTGAATGGCACGATCCTTGCGTAGAGACACTGGACTGGCTGTGATGACTTTGGGGCTGGGGCTTCTCCTGGCCTTGATAGGCAACATCCTGGTCGCCCAGTGGGACAACGCCCAGCGGCACAATCAGAGTTTCTCGTTCGACGTGCTTGCCGGATTTACGGCCAGTGCCACCGGAACCGCGATTGTTGCCTGGTGGGCCCTTTCCCTGGTGGTGGCATTTCTGGCAGCGCTCCTGCATAAGAGTGGGGCCGGTAAGGGAGCTGCAGCCCTCTCCAAATACAGCCCCGCCTTTATGGTCAGGCTCGCCGTAGCCGTCCTCGGCATCAATCTTCTTGGCGGTGGTTTGGCGCACGCAGACGCTGCACCAAACCCGGAGTGGTTTCCCACGTCGACCCACAGCAGCACCCTCTCCGGCGCCATCACTCCGGCCTCCGGCAACGGAGCCGGCTCCCCGCTGGCCATCGTCGACGGCGGGAATTCGACGGAAAACGCGCCCGATCCAAGCTGGAGGCCCAATCCTCCATTGGTTGTTCCCGGCTTGCTCAGCCGGCCCGGCTCCAGGGAAGCCCCAACAGCAAGTGAGACGAGCGTCGAGGTGAAAGCCGGCGACACGCTATGGTCAATTGCCGCGGCGAGGCTTGCACCTTTTTCGACTGACGTGGATGTAGCCGTTGCCTGGCCAAAGTGGTACGCCGCGAACCGCTCAATCATTGGGGCCGATCCCTCCGTGCTCGTTCCGGGGCAGATCCTTCAACCTCCAGAACCCGCATAGCGCCTGCCCGCGAAACAACGCAAGGCCGAATCCGGACTTCCGTGAATTAAGAACCGCCCACTCAGGGGCGGAACCGCGCCTCCCATCCCAAACCCAACGTCATCCCAGCAGAAGCCACCCGAGCATGAGCGTTCCCCGCGCTTTCGCTCAAGTAGTGAATGCCAGAGGTATGACCATGTCCGTTGTTACTGCAGGCCGGCCAGACACCCGTCAAAGAGTTTTACGAGCCACCGCTTCCTCCGGCGCCAAAGGTGGCGCCGGAGATACAGACATCCGATTGGTGGCTCGGAGTATTGCCCAAGCCGCCGTCGAAGTGCTTGCCGGTACTCGTCCGCTCGTTCAACTATCGGGTTCATTGGACCCGGACTGCTATTTGGCCCTTCAGCACCGGGCTGCCCTGACACGCAAACATGCAGCGCGAAGCAAAGGGACTCCACAGCCACACCTTAGCCCGATGGTCCGATCGGTGCGCGCCTGTTCCATCAGTGAATCAATTTGCGAAGCAAGCATCGTTGTCGCGGAGGAAGGCCGCTGCCGGGCCGTCGCCATGAGGCTTGAACGAAACGATGGCGCGTGGCGCGTTACGGCACTGGAGATCGGGTAGGTTGCTTCGCCGACCAATGTCCACCACCCAAATATGTCAAAGGGGGCGATCCCTGGGGAACATTGCGTCCTCGGGATCGCCCCCCTTTGTTGGCGATGACTACCGGCTGAGTGCCGGATCCAGGCTAACGGCGCTTCTTCTTGGCGGGTTTGCGCTGCTCCTGGCTTGCAGCCTTGGCCGGGTTTCCGGAACGACCTGATCCACGACCCTCTATCCGGGTCTGCGTAGCGCCGTCCTCGCCGGGCGCAGTGTATTGCAGCTGAGCCGGCTTCTCCGGTGCCTGCAGCCCAGCGGCCCGAATCTGGGGATCATGATGCTCCGCGTGTCCCCCTGCGGCAGAATCATCCGGCACGACGACGTCTTCGGCCGGCGTCACTTCCACCTCGAGGTTGTACAGGAACCCGATGCTTTCTTCCCGGATGGCCTCCATCATGCTCTGGAACATGACAAAGCCCTCACGCTGGTATTCAACCAGGGGGTCGCGCTGTGCCATTGCCCGGAGACCGATACCCTCCTTGAGGTAGTCCATCTCGTAAAGGTGCTCCTGCCACTTGCGTCCAAGGACTGACAGGACAACGCGCCGCTCGAGTTCCCGCATGCTTTCGGAGCCAATGGCTTCTTCGCGGGCCTGGTAGACGAGACGGGCATCGGAAAGGATTTCTTCTCGCAGGAAGTCAGCGGTGATCCGGGACTTGCCGCCTGCTTCTTCGATGATTTCTTCAGGTGTGACAGTCGCCGGGTACAGGGTCTTCAGGTTGGTCCACAGCTGGTTGAAGTCCCAATCGTCGCCATTGCCCTCTGCCGTTGCAGCATCGATGAGGGCGTTGATGGTGTCTTCGAGGAAGTATTGGACCTTCTCGTGGAGGTCGTCACCTTCAAGGATCCGACGGCGGTCGCCGTAGATGGCTTCACGCTGCCGGTTCAGGACATCGTCGTATTTGAGGACGTTTTTGCGCTGTTCGGCGTTCCGCGCCTCCACCTGTCCCTGCGCCGAGGCGATAGCACGGGAAACAAGCTTTGACTCAAGTGCTACGTCGTCCGGCACCGAGCTGTTCATGAGCCGTTCAGCTGCCCCTGAATTGAACAACCGCATGAGGTCATCTGTCAGGGAGAGGTAGAAGCGGGATTCACCGGGGTCGCCCTGGCGTCCGGAGCGGCCGCGCAACTGGTTGTCGATCCGGCGGGACTCGTGTCGCTCCGTGCCCAGGACGTAGAGACCGCCCAGGTTCAGTACTTCTTCGTGTTCATCCTTGACAGCCTGCTTGGCTGCGGCGAGTGCCTCGGGCCATGCGGCCTCGTACTCTTCGGAATTCTCTTCCGGATCGAGTCCGCGCTTTGCGAGTTCGGCGATGGCTGTGAATTCCGCGTTGCCGCCGAGCATGATGTCAGTTCCACGGCCGGCCATGTTGGTGGCAACAGTCACGGCGCCTTTTCGGCCGGCCTGGGCAACGATGGACGCTTCACGCGCGTGGTTCTTCGCGTTCAGAACTTCGTGGCGGATACCCTCCTTGGCCAAGAGCTTGGAGAGATATTCGCTCTTCTCAACGCTCGTCGTGCCGACCAGTACAGGTTGGCCCGCTTCATGCCGCTCTGCAATGTCTTCCACGACGGCGTCGAACTTCACGACCTCGTTCTTGTACACAAGGTCTGACTGGTCGATGCGCTGCATGTCGCGGTTGGTGGGGATGGGAACCACGCCGAGCTTGTACGTGCTCATGAACTCGGCGGCCTCGGTCTCGGCTGTACCGGTCATGCCGGAGAGCTTGGAGTACATGCGGAAGTAGTTCTGCAGCGTTACCGTGGCCAGCGTCTGGTTCTCAGCCTTGATCTCAACATTTTCCTTGGCCTCGATGGCCTGGTGCATGCCTTCGTTGTAGCGGCGACCGGCAAGAATGCGGCCGGTGTGCTCATCAACGATCAGGACCTCGCCGTCGAGGATGACATAGTCCTTGTCCCGCTTGAACAGTTCCTTGGCCTTGATGGCGTTGTTCAGGAAACCAATGAGCGGTGTATTCGCGGATTCGTAGAGGTTCTGGATGCCTAGGTAGTCCTCCACCTTTTCGATTCCGGCTTCGAGGACACCGACGGTTCGCTTCTTCTCATCCACTTCATAATCGACATCAGGCTGGAGTCGAAGGACCACCTTGGCGAACTCGCTGTACCAGCGGTTGGTGTCACCCTGGGCAGGCCCGGAGATGATGAGCGGGGTCCTGGCCTCGTCGATAAGGATCGAGTCGACTTCATCCACAATTGCGAAGTTGTGTCCGCGCTGGACGAGCTCGCTGGCATCCCAGGCCATGTTGTCGCGGAGGTAGTCGAAGCCGAATTCGTTGTTTGTGCCATAGGTGATATCGGCTGCGTACTGTTCACGACGCACGGCGGGGTCCTGGTTTGCCAGGATGCAGCCGCTGGTCAAGCCAAGGAAGCGGTAAACGCGGCCCATAAGTTCGGACTGGTACTCGGCGAGGTAGTCGTTCACCGTGACCACGTGGACGCCCTTGCCGGTGAGCGCGTTCAGGTATGCGGGCGCCGTCGCGACAAGGGTCTTGCCTTCACCGGTCTTCATTTCGGCGATGTTGCCAAGGTGGAGTGCCGCGCCACCCATCAGCTGCACGTCGAAGTGGCGCATTCCCAGGGTCCGGGAGGACGCTTCGCGCACGGCAGCGAAGGCTTCGGGAAGCAAGGCATCGAGCGATTCGCCGTCGTCCTGGTGCCGGGACCGGAGGCGGTCTGTCTCAGCGCGCAGTTCGGCGTCCGTGAAGGACTTGAACGACTCTTCCAGGGCATTGATGGAATCGGCATAGTTCCGCAGTTGCTTGAGGGTCTTTTTGTCACCCGTGCGGAGAAGTTTTTCGATTAGTGATGCCACGTGAAAGTGCTCCCAGTCTCATGCTGCCGAATTCTGGCTGTTTCAGTCTACGGGAGAGACCAACGAGGCGTGTCCGGGTTCACCTCTGAGCGGACTGGCGTTTTGCGGTTCCGCTGTGGGACTTACGGTTTGTCCGGCAAGAGCCTCCGCAAGATCGCCGGCAAGATCCCCTGCCGGCCATACCACCACCTCCCGCAGGCCAAGCCAGGTTGCCATGAGCTCGAGTTCGGCTGCAAGCTCGACGGCGGTATCCGCCGGAGCGCTGAGCTCACCGTACGCAGAACGCACCAGCAACTGGCCGGTGGTCCGGTCGGCCTTCAAGTCGACTCTGGCCACAATGCGCTCCCCCAGCAGGAATGGCAGCACGTAGTATCCGAAGCGGCGTTTGGCAGCGGGCGTATAGATTTCAATCCTGTAGTGGAAGCCGAAAAGCTCCTCAAGGCGGCGACGCTCAAAGACGAGGGAGTCAAAGGGGCTCAGCAGCGCCCGCCCTTCGGCCTTCCGGGGAAGCTTTGCGCCGGCATGCCTGAAAATCTCCCGATCCCATCCTCGAACTGATACCGGTTCCAGGACGCCGGCAGCTACAAGCCTTCGAACAGACTCGGCTCCAGCCTTGACAGGCGTCCGGAAGTAGTCGGAAAAACACCGGACTGTGCCGATGCCATGGGCCTGGGCTGCCGCGTCGATAAGTCGGTCAAGGGCTTCGACGGCGTCCACGGCAGCCTCCGTACCGGCCGGAACCACCCGGGAGGTGAGGGTGTATTTGCGTTCGAACTGCGATGTCCGCGAAGCAGCTGAAACGCGGCCTTCTTCAAACAGGTGTTCCAGAACCCTCTTGACGATGTTCCAGTTCCAGCCCCAGTTGTCCCGCTCTGCCGTGGGGGCATGCCCCAGCTTCGCGGTGAGTTCCGCCGCCGTCAAAGGAGGCCCAGCAGCCAACGCCGACAGTATCCGGTCTTCCATGTCGCGGCGGACACCGGGATCCAGGCGATGCGCCCCAACCCATGCGCGCTTCTGCCACAAGAGCAAATCAGCGAAGTGCTGCGGGCGGATAAAGCTGGCTTCGTGCGCCCAGTACTCCATCATCCTGCGGGGCTTCCGGCTGGCCATGGAGGAAAGAATGCCGGGATCGTAGTTTCCCAGCCGGGAAAAGAACGGAAGAAAGTGGCTTCGCGCCACCACATTTACAGAATCGATCTGGACAAGCTGCAATCGGTCAAAAGTCCGGCCCACCGCCCGTGGCGTCACGGGGCCGGTGGGCCGGACTTTGGCTAATCCTTGAGCTGCCAATGCGATCCGCCGTGCCTGCGAGAGGCTCAGCGAAGCGGTCATTGGGATCCCTTCGTCAGATACAGGCCTTATTTGGCGTTGGCGGCCTGATCGTCGGAGCGATAGGCGATGATCTTTTCCTCGACGGCTTCTTCGCCAGGCTCACACGTGGAATCGAGGCTGATCACACCATAGGTCCAGCCGCTGCGCCGGTAAACAACCGACGGTGCGTTGGTTTCCTTGTCCAGGAACAAGTAGAAGTTGTGTCCCACCAGTTCCATGTTGTCCACGGCGTCATCCAGTGTCAGGGATGCCGCGGGAAACACCTTACGACGGATCAGGACCGGTGAATCTCCGGCCGGGATGTCGTTCTCGATCTCATAGGGCGAACGTTCTTCGGCTTGCCCGTTGGCTTCCTGGTGGTTGCTGGCCTCGACGTAAAGAGGCGCGTTGGTGCTTGCAGGTTCAAGGGTTGCGGTAGCTTCCCGAACGGCCTTGGGGGTGTGGCGGCCGTGGTGCACCTTCTTCCGGTCCTTTGCGCGACGAAGCCGCTCAAGCAACTTGTTGTACGCAAGATCGAAGGCAGCGAATTTGTCAGCGGCTGTGGCCTCGGCACGGATAACGGGGCCACGGCCCAGGACGGTCACTTCGACGGTGAGCTCGCCCGGCGTTTGCCGGGGATTGGTTTCCTTGGAAACCTTGGCGTCTACCCGCTGGACCTTGTCCCCCAGCGATTCAATCTTTGAGATTTTCTCGCCAGCATATTCGCGAAAGCGGTCTGAAACAGTCAGATTTCGTCCGCTGATCATGAACTCCATGGTGCCCTCCAAATAACTCAGGTGACACGACAACGGCACTGTTGGGGGCTGGTCTGACGGACAGTCGAGCCCCTTTCCGAGCCGCTATCGACAGGTACATCTTTTCTTGGTACCCACAACCGACGTTAGTTCATCGCCACGCGTTATTCATCCTTTGGCCACTTATTTTTTGATTGAGTCTTAATGACTTGATGGCTGGTCGCAGGGTGCTGTCATGGAGGCGTAGGCTGGTGGCCTCGTGGCCGCCAGGACAACCGCTCCGCACACCACACCCCCGGCCGCCTCCACAGCCCGCGCTGCCTCCGCAAGAGTTGCTCCAGTGGTAAGGACATCGTCCACAAGGATGCAGCGGACGCCCCTGATCTGCCCCGCCCGTCCAGGCTTGACCCGCATGGATCCCCTGACCTTACGGGCGCGTTCACCCCGCCCAAGCCCTTTTTGTCCGGATGCCGAACGTGAGCCTCCGCGGCCAGGCACGACGTCGGCAATCCTTTGCACCAATGCCGGCAACGGCGTCATGCTGCCTTTTCGGGACAGGGGGGCCGGCACCTTTTCCAATACATCGAGATGCCGGTGCTGCGGCTCGATCCGGCGTAAACGCACGATGAGCAGGATCAGGTGCACCGGGCTGAATCCCCGCTTTCGGTACGCCCTGCCGCTGGTCGGGACAGGCACAAGGCAAAAGTTGTCCTGATGGCCGAGCGCCGCTCCCAAAGCCCTGCCCAGGCAGCTTGCCAAAACACCGCCTACGCGCCATTGGCCAAAGTGCTTGAAGGAAAGCAGGCATTGCGCCAGCTCGTCGCGGTAGGGTCCTGCGGCAACAACCCCGATTCCGGTCGCGCCGTCCACCATGACCAGAGCAGGCGATTGGTGCTCTGCCCGGAATGGCTGGGCACAGATCCGGCGTACGCGCTTGGCGCAATCACCGCACAGTACTGCGTCTTCGGCCCCGCAACAGATGCATTCGACGGGAACCAGGACGGCCCGGAAGTCTTGCAGCGTCCCTTCCAACACAGTCACCAACCGTCCAAGCCGGCTACGGTCCCTTCCACGGCGCAGCACGCGGACGGGATCCGGGGCAGCGAGGTCCGGATCCCTCCCCCGGCCGTTTCGCTGCCGGCCCATGACACCAGTTCTGGGTGGATCGATCATGAAGCCAGCCTGCCCGGATGTTTCGGACGAAAAAACCCACGCTGCGTCCCATGTGGATATCCCGTCAACACCATCCTGCCTGGCTCAATGGCCGGGCGATAGCCTGCCGGGGAGCAATGTCAGCCAGGGAAAGCCGGTTCCGTGGGGCCTTTCAGTTGCAGCTCCCAACCGTTTCCAACGCGCTGGAAGACTCCGGCCTCGGACTGCCCGTAGATCTGCTCCGGCCCATTGCCGGCGCTGATGCTGGTCAGGCCATCCCACGGCGCGAGCTGCTGGGCCTCACCCGAGGCCAGGGACAACAGCTCAGGGACTACGGTGGATGTTGCCGAACCAGCCATCACCGCCACCGTGGACGCATTAACCCAGACTCCCTGGTTCGCCGCTCCGGTGGTCAGCAGGGTGATGGGAGCGGTGAGATCTTTGGGCACACCATCGGGATTACGGACGATGCCGGTGATCTGAACCGTGGATTTTCCGGCGGATTCGGAAATAACCAACGCCCTGGTCCCTTCCCTGGAGACCCTGAAGTCCTTCACGGTGCGGCCTGAAAGCCAGGGCGGGGTGATGGTGACGTTGGGAATGGTTGTTCCCGGTGCGATGCCTGTCGGTTTGTAGGCCACCACCTCGGCCGCCCCGTTGGCCCCGGGACCAGCTGTCCAAACCCAGTCCTGCGGACTGAAGGACGGACCAGTAAGGGTACTCCTGGTAGTCAGCGGGCGGGCCGCTTGACCCGGCTCGATCGAGTAGAGGGTGGTCTTGTCGCCGTTCAGGAAAGCAGCGGTCTGGGAAGCGGGTGACTCAGCAGGCGAATGCGGCCCAAGCCCGGCAACCGACTGGATGTCGGGCAGGGGCGTGATCCGGTTGTTTTCGTAGCGGACCAACTCCCCGTTGTTCACTGCGATCTGGTGGGCAGGAACTGTCTTGTCCACCACGGGTGGCAGGACTGTTCCGTTGTCCTCCACCCGGACCAGGTCCTGGTCGGCGCGCAGTTGCACGTTGATGACATCCGGCTGGCTCCGGAAGGTCAGCGCCAGCTGGTTCTGAATTCTTTGCCTGTCCTCGGCGGATGCATCAAACAATTCCTTGGCCGACAGATCCACCTGGGCTGCGCCAGAGACCACCGGCACCGATTCTCGGGCGAGCTTCATGCCCGACGGAAAGGCACTTACAACCGCGCCACGAAGGTAGGGCGCAGGGCCGGCAAGCAGGGCGCTGGTCATGGATTTGACCGTATTTTTCTTGATGAACCAGCGGTAGTCGGGCACGGCGAACGTGAAGGTCGGGTCGTAGAAGTAGATGGGGTACGCCCCGTAGATTACTTTGAAGGTTTCTTCCGGAATGGCTGTTCCGTCCGGGACTTTGGAGATCCGCCATTCCCCTTCCACCTGTTCAAGCGTCAGCGGGATGGTCTCCTTGGTGCCCGGCGGATACTGGGTTGCTACGCCGTCGGCATCCACGGAGTAGGCGAGGTCGAGGACGTAGAGGTACTCATCTTCCACGGAGGATTTCACCACTTCCGCCGAGCGGAAAACGAGTGCCCTCTTATCCGGTTTCCATGTGACGGACTGTGCTTGCGTCAAGTACTGGCGCGCCACCGGATAGTCGTCCTCGTAGCCGCTGCCGGCCATGTAGAAGTCCTCAATGATTGACTCAGGACTGGATCCTGCCCGAGGCGCGGCCGGAAAGAAGACCGGCGCGTTGGGGTTTCCTGCGCCTTCGTCCTTGCTCTTGCCCACCGGGCCGGAACGGGGAATCTGAGCACAGGAGGACAGGAGGAGCATAAGCACCGCAAGCAGCGCCACGATCACCCTCCGGTTCCGGGGTCCGGGCCTGGTCATGGCTTGTCCCCCGCTTCATGATCCGTGGCAGTGGCTTCATCGTTCTTGCGCTGGGAACCGGGTAGGGTGCTCGCAGTCTCCGTGCCGAGAACCAATACTTGGCGTTCGCTCGTGGAGCCGGGAAATTCTATGTCTGCGGGTTCGAGTTGAAGCGGGGACTTGGCGATGGTCTCTCCTTGGCGAAGGGGCAGGGTCAACCGGAAGTTGGATCCCGAACCTTTGCGGCCCCACGCCTGAAGCCAGCCGTTGTGCAGTTTGGTGTCCTCGGCCGCGATGGACAAGCCCAGGCCGCTGCCACCGGTGGTCCGGGCCCGGGCAGGGTCCGCACGCCAGAAGCGGTCGAACACCCGGGCGGCTTCAGCCTGGCTCATCCCGATACCGTGGTCCCGGACGCAGACGGCCACGGCGTCGTGGTTGGCCGCGACGGAAATATGGATCGGCTTGCCCTCGCCGTGTTCAAGGGCGTTGAGCAACAGATTGCGGAGGATCCGCTCGATCCTCCTCGAATCCATCTCCACGATGATGCTTTTTTGCCTGGCGTTGAGGCGGACTTCCGAACCGTACTCCTCGGCCACGGGTGCCGCACCTTCCATGACATGGGCCACTACCTGGAAGATGTCCTGCGGTTCGGCGTCGAGCACCGCTGCTCCGGCGTCGAACCGGGAAATCTCCAGCAGGTCCGACAATAAGGACTGGAAACGCTCAACCTGGTAGTAGAGCAGCTCCGCCGATCTCTTGTTCATGGGATCGAACTCATCACGGGCGTCGAACAGAACCTCGGCGGCCATCCTCACAGTGGTCAGCGGAGTACGCAGTTCGTGGGACACATCGGAAACAAACCGTTGCTGCATCTGCGACAACGTGGCCAACTGGGTGATCTGTTCCTGGAGGCTGGCGGCCATGTGGTTGAAGGATGCCCCCAGCCTGGCTACCTCGTCTTCACCCTTGACCACCATCCGTTCCTGCAACTGCCCGGCGGCCAGCTTCTCGGACACGACGGCGGCATGGCTCACCGGACTGACGACGTTCCGGGTCACGTACCAGGCAATCGCACCGATCATCAGGACGAGGGCCGCCCCGCCGGCCCACAAGACGTTCTGGATCTCGTCCAACGTCTGCTGCGCGGTGTTGAGGTCATAAATCAGGTACAGCTCATAGACAGTGCCGTTGAAGGTCACTTTGTTTCCCACCGCGATCCCGGGGCGGTCCTCGTTGCCCACGGGGAATTGGGTGGGAGCCCAGAATTGCTGCTTGCCGCCTTCTTGAACGGCTTTGCGGAGATCCGGAGGAATCACCCGGATGGTCAACTGGTCCGAGGCTCTCGACTCCACCCATCGGTTGCGGGGCTTGGTCTGTTCCGGCGCGGCTTCGAAGACATATCTTCGCTGGATGACCGAGCCACGGCCCTCCACCGCCGTCAAAGTGTCGTACACGAGGGTGATGACGCTGGACTGGTCGGTGACCTGCGCGCCGTCGAACGTGTCCTGAACCTGTTTGACGTTGTACCTCGACTCGGACTCTGCCTGGGCGAGCCGTTCCTGGAACAGGTTGTTGGCGATCTGGTTGGACAGGTAAGCGCCAACAATGGCAAACGATGTCACCGCAAGGAGCAGGGTGGTCAGGACGGTGCGGAATTCAAGGGACCGCCGCCAGCGGCGAAGGATCGAACGCCACAGGAAGCGCAGGCCCGGCCTTATCTGGCGCACGCCGATGGAAATGAGTCGGGAGACCCGAAGAATCAGGATCAGCCCACGCCGGGTCCAGATCCGGGCACGCGTGAGGAACCACCGCAGGTCACGGGCTTTACGCGGCGGAGGTGGTTCGGCGGTGTCGGACTGGGCGGGCGCGCCGGACTGTTCAACGGTGTCGGTGCCGACGCCGTCCGTCTCTGTACCTAGTGGCCCCGTGCCGCTGCCCTGCTTGCCGGCTTCTCCGGCCGGAGACTCAGGAACCTGCTTTATATCCGACACCACGCACCGTCAAAACGACCTCGGGCGCCTCAGGATCGCGTTCAATCTTGGAGCGCAGACGCTGGACGTGCACATTGACCAGACGCGTGTCAGCGGCGTGCCGGTATCCCCACACCTGTTCAAGGAGCAATTCGCGGGTGAAAACCTGCCACGGCTTGCGTGCCAAAGCCACCAAGAGGTCGAACTCGAGGGGCGTCAGCGAGATACGCTCGCCGCCGCGGGTCACCAGGTGCCCGGCGACGTCGATGGTCACATCCGCGATGCGCAGGGTTTCGGGGGCCTTCTGTTCGCCCGGGCGGAGCCGCGCCCGGACACGGGCAACGAGTTCGGCTGGTTTGAAAGGCTTGGGCACGTAGTCATCCGCGCCGGACTCGAGTCCCCTGACAACGTCCGAAGTATCCGACTTCGCGGTGAGCATGACGATGGGGACATCCGATTCCCCCCGGATCTGGCGGCATACCTCGATACCGTCAGAACCTGGCAACATGAGGTCCAGGAGCACCAGGTCCGGCTTGGACGAGCGGAACACCTCAAGAGCTTGGCCGCCATCTGCGCAGAACACCGGCTCGAAGCCATCATTGCGCAGGACGATGCCAATCATCTCTGCAAGTGCTTCGTCGTCGTCAACTACCAGAATGCGTGCCTTCATAGTTATATATTCCCTTATCACCAAGTCTTTGTCCTGCTGGGCGCCGCGCACGGCATGGCGCACCCAAGGGGCAATTCCACCGTACTGCACTTCACGGACGCGCCCGCGAACGCCAGCCGTGCGGCGGGCTATGAGGGACGACGGCGGGACTATAGGCTGGGTGCGAAGGTCCGCATGGGGGACGTCGAATGTCGGCGGACAGGACCTCATGGGGAGGAAACGTGTCACAGCCTGAGCACGGCCATAATCCGCCACCCGGCGGCCAACCGGCATGGGGAAACCAGCCGCAGTGGGGCGGCCAACCGGCATGGGGAAACCAGCCACAGTGGGGCGGACCATCGGCATGGCCACCTCCGCAGGGACCCGGGCAGGGCCCGCAAGCCCAACCAGCGCCCGGATGGCCGGCAAGTGGGGCAGGATGGCCCGCGGGAACCCCCGGATGGCCGGCAGGCGCGCCGTACGGCCAGCCACAGTACATTGCTCCTCCCAAGCCTGGAGTCATCCCCTTGCGGCCGTTGCAGTTCGGCGAAATCCTGGACGGCTCCTTCCAGACCATTCGCCGCAACGCTGCGTCGATGTTTGGCTCTGCCTTGATCGTGCAGGCGCTGGGAGCAGCGATTATCGGCGTCATCACGTTCCTGATGTTCCAGCTGACGGTCTCGTTTGAATCCGTTGAAACCAGGGCGGAATTCGACCAGGCGATGGGTCCTTTCATCGCCCTGGCCGCGGGGGCGATGGGCGCCTCCGTCCTGATCGGCCTCCTGGGATCCGTGCTTCAGGGGGTGTTGGCAGTCCCGGTTGCGCGTTCCGTCCTCAACCGGCGGACGGGTTTCAAACAGATGTGGAGGCTCGCAGGGAAAAGGATCCTGCCCCTGTTGGGCGTTGCAGGGCTGCTGACCTTCGGCGGGCTGCTTGCGGTGGCCGCAGTAGTAGGCATCGCCGTGTTGTTGATTACGGCCATGGGACCCGGCGCCGTGCTGATCATGCTTCCCCTGGGTCTTGGATCAGTGATTGTCTTTGTGTGGATCGGCCTGAAACTCATGCTTGCGCCCGCGGTCATCGTCGTGGAACACACGGGCGTTTACGACGGCCTCCTCCGTTCATGGCGACTGACCCGGAACAACTGGTGGCGCATCTTCGGGATCACCCTCGTCGTGGCCATCATGCTGGGGATCATTGCCCAGATTGTGCAGATTCCGGCGTCCCTGGCCATCGGTTTCATCGGCGAGACCGTGTCTCCCCACCCCGATGAGGAAACCACGGCATCCATGCTGATGGTCAGCACGATCGTTTCCACCGCAATACAAGCGCTGGTGGGGTCGGTGACGTTCGCCTTCCAGTCGTCGGTCTCCGCTCTGATCTACATGGACCTGCGTATGCGCCGCGAGGGCCTCGACGTCCAACTGATGCGGATGATGGAAACGGGCGCCAACCCTGACGGAGTACCGGGTGGGCCGTCGGTCCAGCCGGGCACCGCCGCGCCGCCAGCATGACCGCAATCTCCGCCGAGGTCATCATTCCCCTGCTATCCATGGAACCGCCTGTGACCCCGGACCGTGAGGAAGCCCGGCGATGGGCCATCGAAGAACTCTCGAAGCCCCAGTATCCTGACGCCACACCCGGATGGCTGGAGCAACTGTGGCGGAATTTCCTTGACTGGTTGTCCTCGCTGGAAGGAGACGGCACAGGCGCCGACACCAACTTTGCCCTGCCCCTGATAGTCATCCTGGCCGTGGCACTCATCGTCGTGGCCGTTGTCGTGGTCCGGCCCCGCCTGAACGCCCGCCGGGCATCGCGGCAGGAGGACATCTACGGCGCCGAGAGCACTATGAATGCCGACGGTTACCGGACGCGCGCGTCAACAGCTGCCGACGACGGCGACTGGGCGGCCGCCGTCGTCGACCACTTCCGCGCTGTGGTCCGGTCGGCTGAAGAGCGCGACATCATCGCTGTCCGCGCCGGCAGGACCGCCGACGAAGCGGCGGCACAACTGGGGCAGGTGTTCGGCGCAGCGCAGCAGCGGCTGGTCGACGCGGCGCGCCTCTTCGATGCCGTACGTTACGGGGAACAGAATGCGACGCGCGCAGACTACGGGTCCCTACGCGACCTCGATGCCGAGCTGCTGGGGATGAAGCCTGACTTCGCCGGGTCCGTCGACCCGGGATTCGCGGTGCCGCGATGACGATGACTGCCAACGAGGCTCCCCTTCCCTTGGAGCCGGATCAGGCCGGGGGCTCCACCGAGCCGGGTTTCTCCAACTGGTTCCGGAAGCACCTCACCTGGATAGCTCTCGGAGCCGTGCTGGTGGCTTTGGTGACCTATCTTGCCGTAACCAATATGTCCGGAACCGCGGATCCCCGGACCTTATCCGCCCGGAACCCGGCCCCGGATGGTGCCATGGCTGCGGCGGAAATCCTGGGACGGCACGGAGTGAACCTGACCACCACGGATTCCTTTGACCAGACCATGTCAGCGTTGACGGACAACGACCGGGCCACGGTCCTGCTCTACGATCCCCGCGGATACCTGGACCGGTCCCGGGTGGAGGAACTGGCTGCCGCCGCCGACCGCGCAGTGGTGGTCAAGCCCCGGCTCAAGACCCTCAACGGACTCGGACCCGGTTTCACGCCCGGTGGAGTGATTCCGGGAGACCAGACCGTCGTCGAGGCTGCCTGTTCCGTGGAGGATGCGATGGCGGCAGGGCCCATCTCGGCGCAGGGATCCGTCTTTTCGGGACCCCAGGTGTGCTATTCCGGTCCCGCCGAGGGGACGGGTTTGTATGCGGCCTCGGCCGACGGCCGGGTCATCGTCCTCGGAAGCACGGACATCGTGGACAACGAGCACCTTGCCCTGCAGGGGAACGCCGCTTTGGCTCTGCGGACCCTGGGGAACAACCCGGATCTAATCTGGTACCTGCCCGGGGTCAAAGATGTTGCCGCAACAGACAAGGCTCCAACGCTCAGCGAACTGGCCCCGACCTGGTTGGCGTACGCCGGGCCATGGCTGGGCGCAGTGACGGTGCTGGCGATCCTCTGGCGCGGACGCCGTATGGGACCGTTGGTGTTCGAACCTCTCCCGGTTGTGGTCAAAGCGGCCGAGACGGCTGAGGGACGGGCCAGGTTGTACCAGGACGCACGGGCTGTCAACCGGGCAGCCGGCAACTTGAGGGCAGGTACCCTGAGCCGCTTGGCACGCCATTTCAACCTCGGAGCGGACGCCACCGCGGATGCTGTGGTGGACGCGTGCGCCCGGCGCCTGGAACGCACGGGGCCTGAAGTGCGGTCCGTCCTGGTCGACTTCATGCCGGGGACCGAAGGACAACTGGTGCAATGGGCACAAGAACTTGAACGAATGGAAGAGGAGGCGAAGAACCGATGAGCAGCCAGCCGAACAGCTACACGGACAGCAACAGCCAGTACACGGGTGGAGCGATGCCAATCCCACAAAACCAGCCGGAACAACACCACCACCAACAGCACAGCGCAGCGGCCGGCGCCGACACCGGCTACCGGCGTGCCGAGGACCCGGCACGCCAGTCGCTCCTGAACGTCCGTGCCGAAGTGGCCAAGGCCGTGGTTGGCCAGGATCCTACGGTCACGGGGATGCTGATCGCCCTGCTCTGTGGCGGGCATGTGCTCCTGGAAGGCGTCCCGGGTGTGGCCAAAACGCTCCTGGTGAGGGCCTTGTCCAAGGCCCTGAGCTTGGACACCAAGCGGGTGCAGTTCACTCCCGACCTTATGCCGGGTGACGTCACCGGGTCCTTGGTCTATGACTCGCACTCGTTCGAATTCACGTTCCGCGAAGGCCCCGTCTTCACCAACATCATGCTGGCGGACGAAATCAACCGGACACCTCCAAAGACCCAGGCCTCGCTGCTGGAAGCCATGGAAGAGCGGCAGGTTTCCGTAGACGGTGTTTCCCGTCCCCTGCCGGTTCCCTTCATCGTGGCGGCAACGCAGAACCCGGTGGAGTACGAAGGCACCTATCCCCTGCCCGAGGCACAGCTTGACCGGTTCCTCCTCAAACTGACCATGCCGCTTCCCGGGCGCACAGAGGAGATCGAGGTCATCCGGCGCCACGCCAACGGATTCGATCCCAAGGACCTGCCAGCAGCTGGTGTTCGGCCTGTAGCGGGGGCTTCGGACCTCTCAACCGCACAGGCGGCTGTGGCACAGGTTGCCGTGGCTCCCGAACTCCTGGGATACATCGTCGACATCGTCCGGGCGACACGGTCCGCACCGTCATTCCAGCTTGGCGTCTCCCCCCGTGGCGCCACCGCGCTGCTCAACACGGCCAAGGCCTGGGCCTGGCTCTCTGGCAGGACCTTCGTCACCCCTGACGACGTCAAGGCGTTGTCACTTCCGTGCCTCCGGCACAGGGTGGGCCTGCGGCCTGAAGCCCAGATGGACGGCATCCACGTGGACGATGTCCTCGGGAGCATCCTCGCCTCGGTTCCGGTGCCGCGGTGATCCCAGTCCGCTCGGTCAAGGGGGCCTGAATGGCCATCACGGGCCGCTTCGTAGCGCTTGCCCTCGCCGGATTGGTGCCACTGGTGATGTTTCCGGCCTGGCTCACCGTCCTGTTGGTGTGCGTGGTCCTGTTGCTTGCCCTGGTCTTGGATCTTGTGCTGGCGGCCTCCCCCGCAAAGCTCCTCGTCGAACGCCAGCAACCGGGAAATGTCAGTTTGTCGGGCACCGCGGAGTCCGTATTAACGGTGACCAACGCTACCGGACGGAATCTGAACGCCGTCATCAGGGATGCATGGCAGCCATCGTCCGGGGCCACCAATGCTGTTCAACGATTAGCTGTGCCCTCCGGTGAGCGCCGCCGGATGCCGGTGACGCTGATACCCCGCAGGCGCGGAGACCTGGAAAGCCCGCACGTGACCATCCGGTCCCTGGGCCCCTTGGGATTGGCGGCCAGGCAGCGCACACGGCTTCTCCCTGGACACCTGCGGGTTCTGCCTCCCTTTCACTCAAAACGGCACCTTCCCTCCAAGCTCCGGAAGCTCAGGGAGCTGGATGGCAAGGCTGCAGTGCAGATCCGTGGTGCGGGCACCGAGTTCGACTCCTTGCGCGATTACGTCAGGGGCGATGACGTCCGGTCCATCGATTGGCGCGCGACGGCCCGCCGCACCTCCGTCGTCGTCCGGACCTGGCGCCCCGAACGCGACCGTCGCGTGGTCATCGTGCTTGATACCTCCCGCACTGCGGCCGCCCGGATCGAGGACGAACCGCGGCTGGATACCGGAATCGAGGCTGCGTTGTTGCTCGCGGTGTTGGCCGAACGCGGCGGCGACCGCGTCGACTTCCTCGCCTACGACCGCCGGTTGCGTGCCCGGGTGGAATCGGCGTCGAAAGGCAACCTTCTGGGCCAACTTGTCCAGGCCATGGCTCCATTGGAGGCCGAACTCATTGAGCTGGACTGGCAGCAGATCCCCGGGCAGGTCCGCGCCGTCTCGGCGCACCGCTCGCTGGTGGTGCTGTTGACAGCGCTCGACGGCGGTGCCCCGGAAGAGGGCCTCCTCCCCACAGTGGCGCAATTGTCCCGCCAGCACGTGGTGATTGTGGTTTCGGTCCGAGACCCCCTGCTTGCGGCGATGAAGGCCGAACGGACCACGGCCAGCCAGGTCTTCCGGGCTGCCGCGGCTGAGCGTGCACTTCTTGAGCGCGCCGCCGTCACTGCCCAGCTCCGGCAGCTGGGAGCCGAAGTGGTGGACGCCGAGCCGCTGGAGGTTCCACCCCTGCTGGCTGATACCTATATCCGGCTCAAGGCAGCCGGCCGCCTCTAGTTCCCGCGTTCAGAAAGGATGTCCATGAATATCCCCATTTACCAGCTGGCCCTCGGTAAGCACTTCGGCAAGCTGGCACCGGAGCTCCAGGACTACTTTTCCCTGGCGGCCGGTTCCGGGACCTATGGAATCGGTCAAGGAGTCTTCGATGTGGTGGGCTGCCGCCAGAAATGGCTACGGCCGCTGCTTGCCCTCACAGGGAGCGAAGAGGCCTTCTTTCCGGAATACGGTGAGGGAATTCCCTTCCGAATCGAAAACCACGCCCATGTCGATCCTTTTGGCCGTCCGGCGCTGACGGCCAGGCGGGAGATCTACTTCCCCAGCCGCACCAGGCTGTTCCACGACACCACCAGCGCCATCTTGGCGCCAGAGGACAACCATGGTGGGCGGGCGCGGCTGGTGGACCATGTTGGCCGATACCGCCGTCTGGTCACGGACCTCGATGTCAGCGTCACTGCCGAGGGCCGGCTTCGCGGTGTTTCGCAGGCAAGCCGCTTGTTCCTGGGCCCGCTGCGCATCCCCCTGCCGGCAGCACTGGATGCCAGGGCCTATGCCGAACAATGGTGGGACGCCGCTGAGGGCAAGCACCGCATCCAGGTCAAAGTCATCCAGCCTCAGATCGGACTGGTGCTGGTCTATGCCGGACGATTCGACTACCGGCTTGCACCGTACCTTCCGGGCGCCGCACCGGGAACTGAGCTTCCTCGCTATGCCGAGCCGGACCGCTGGGAACAGCGGATCTAGCGCCCTGCCCTTGGTCCTGCGGCGGTTGGGCCGCCCCTGCTAGCCCTGAGCCAATTGGTCCAGGCCGTCGGCGACATGGGTCAGTTTTGTCAGCACAGACTTCGCCGCCGCAGGGGTAAAGCCCTCAAGTCCGGTGGACGGCGTGACCCGGAGCCCTGAGAGGCCCGACGCCTGAAGGCCGAGCTGGCGCCATGGCTTCCAGATGCTTTCCACTATCGCAGCGGTTCTGGGAAGCACGGCCCCAGGATCCTCGGTGGACAAGGCGCCGGTCCATAGCCGCTTGCCGCTCTCCACGGCACCGGCCAGCTGCTCCCATTGACGGGTGGTCAGCGCCCTGAGCGGCACCGCGATACCATCGGCGCCGGCGGCGAGGATGCGATCGATCGGGGCTTCGATTTCAGGGACGGAGATGACGGTTTCGACGGCGCCCGCGGCCTTCAGTGCGTCGATCACCAGCCGCCAAGCTCCCGTGACTTCCTCGCCCCGAACGGATCGAAGCGTCCGGTAACCGCTCGCCGTCGGAATGGTTCCTGCCATCACCGCAGCGATATCCGGTTCGTCCACCTGGACCACTATCCGTGCTTCGGGAACAGCGGCTGAGACCTTCCGAAGGTGTTCGGCCACGCCCGCTGCCAACGACTCCGCAACGTCCCGCCTGGCCCCATAGTCAAGGAGAGCACGTTCACCGTTGTGCAGGTGAAGGCTTGCGGCGAGGGTCAGCGGTCCCATCAGCTGAAGTTTAAGCTCAGTCGCGGACACGTCTTCGGCCCCAGCGACATCGGCCAGGATGTTGATGTCTGTGGCCAGTGCCGAAGAGGCACGGCGCGAATCCTTGCCCGGCCGGTCCACCAAGCGCCAACCGTAGGGCTGGACATCGATGTCGAGATCCACCAACAGCGAACCCGTTCGGCCTGCGGCGTCCGAACCCACTCCACGGGCCGGGAGCTCCGGGAGGAAAGGAAGGTGGGGATCCCCAAGTTCGCCCCGGATCGTCCGGATGGCCTCGGCGGGATCATTGCCCGGCCATGGCCCCAAGGCAGTCGCGCTTGCGCGCAGCTCACTCACCAAGGACATGGATCAGGCCTGCTGGCTGGAAATCTGGTGATCCTCGGCGATTGCCTCATGGTGGCGGATCACTTCACTGATGATGAAGTTCAGGAATTTCTCGGCGAAGGCCGGATCCAGGTGGGCGTCCTCCGCAAGACGGCGAAGCCGGGCAATCTGCGCAGCCTCGCGGCCGGGATCCCCTGCCGGCAGTTTGTGGGTTGCCTTGAGCACACCCACTTTCTGGGTGGCCTTGAAACGCTCCGCGAGCAGGAACACCAGGGTCGCATCAATGTTGTCGATGCTGGACCGGATGGACAACAGCTCATCCATGACTGTGCGGTCAACGTGGCCGGCCAGGGAGCTGGCGGCCGGGTTGAAGGAATCGGCATCATGGGGAAGGGCGTTGTTCTGCTCGGTCATGCATCCCAGTCTATGGTGTGCGACGCAGTGTTTTCCGCGTCTGAACCGGAGCACAATGGCAGCATCATTGCAGTTTCGGCAAAGGAGCTTTCATGAAAATCGCGGTTCTGGGTACGGGAATGGTGGGCCATGCCTTGGCGGGCAAGCTGGTATCACTGGGCCATGAGGTGACCATGGGGTCCCGGGAATCCGGTAATCCGAAGGCAACCCAGTGGGCGGAAGAGGCAGGCCCTCTTGGGCACGCCGGGTCCTTTGCCGAAGCATGCTCCGCAGCCACCCTGGTCATCAATGCCACGCCGGGTACGGTGAGCCTTGCTGTCCTTGCCGAGGCTGGTGCAGAGAACCTCAACGGCAAAGTCCTCCTGGATGTCTCCAATCCACTGGACGGCTCGAGCGGCTTCCCACCCTCCTTGACGGTCTGCAATACGGACAGCATCGCCGAGACCATCCAGCGGACCTACCCCGGGGTCCAGGTGGTGAAGTCGCTGAACACGGTGACGGCTCCAGTGATGGTGGACCCAGGGCGGCTCCCGGCCCCGCACGACATCTTCATGGCAGGCAACGATGCCGGCGCCAAATCCACCGTTTCGGCCGTATTGCAGGAATTCGGTTGGGAACCAGAACGCATCAGGGACCTCGGCAGGCTGGATGCCGCCAGGGCAATGGAGATGTGGTTGCCGTTGTGGTTGCGGATTTTCGTGCAGCAGCCGCAGGGAAAGATGTTCAACATCGCCATCATCTCCGAGTGACGTCCCCGTGTATGCAGGAAGGCACGCCCGTGTAGGGGCGTGCCTTCCCAATGTGGGCTCGGAATTCAGCTGCCCAGAAGCGAGCGGTGCGCTTCCCGCCGTCGTGCTTGTTCTTCCGGGTCCGGAACCGGCAAGGAGGCGATCAGCCGCTTGGTGTAGTCGTGCTGCGGCGAACCCATCACCTGGTTGCCAATCCCTTGCTCCACCAGATGTCCCTTGTAGAGGACACCTACCCAGTGGGACAGCATGTCCACCACCGCGAGGTCGTGGCTGATGAAAAGGGCCGCGAAGCCGAACTGCTCCTGGATGTCCTTGAACAGGTCCAGGACTTTGGCCTGCACCGATACATCGAGCGCGGATGTCGGTTCGTCGGCGATGAGCAGCCGGGGATTCAGCGCCAGGGACCGCGCGAGGGAGGCCCGCTGACGCTGCCCGCCGGAGAGCTCGTGCGGGTAGCGCTGCGCGTACGACGCCGGCAACTGGACTGACTCAAGCAGCTCACCAACCTTCTTCCGTGCCTCAGCCGCGCCAGGTTTGGTATGGATCATCAGCGGCTCGGCGACGCACTCACCGATGGTCAGGTGTGGGTTGAAGGACGCTGCGGGATCCTGGAAAACGAAACCGATCTCCTTACGCAAGGGCCGGAACGTGCGTTCCTTGAAGTCGAGCATCTCGTAGCCAAGGACCTTGAGGCTTCCGCCAGTTGTCCGGTTCAAACCGGCAATGGCCCGTCCGATGGTGGACTTGCCGGAGCCCGACTCTCCCACCAGACCAAAGACCTCGTTCTCGGAAATCGTGAAACTGACGTTGTCCACGGCTTTGAATCCGTGACTGCCGAAGCGGCCCGGATATTCGATGGTGAGGTTTTTGGCTTCCACCAGCACTTTGCCGTCCTGGTGCAACCTGCCGCGGGCACCTTCTGAGGCAGAGTGGCGGCCCAGGTGGGGCACTGCTGCGAGGAGCTTGCGTGTGTACTCCTGTCGCGGTTCAGCGAAGAGCACCCTGGCGGGGGCTTCTTCCACCACGTCGCCCTGGTACATCACCACAACCCGGTCCGCGAGGTCGGCTACCACGCCCATGTTGTGGGTGATGAGCACGATGGAGGTGCCGTAGTTGTCCCTGAGGTCCCGCAGCAGCTGGAGGATCTCGGCCTGGACTGTGACGTCAAGGGCGGTGGTGGGCTCGTCGGCAACGATCAGGCCCGGATCCAAGGCGAGCGCTGCAGCAATCACCACGCGTTGTTTCTGCCCACCGGAGAACTGGTGCGGGTAGTAGTTGACCCGGGTTTCGGGGTCGGGGATGCCGACTTTGCGCAGGGCCTCGGTGGCGCGCTGTTTTGCTTCCTTGGCCGAGATCCGCCGGCCATCGCTGGCGTGGGCCCTGATGCCTTCGGCAATCTGCCAGCCGACGGTAAAAACGGGGTTCAATGCGGTGGACGGCTCCTGGAAGACCATGGCGACGTCCCGGCCGCGAATGGAGCGCAACGTTGACTTACTGACGCTGATCACGTTGTTTCCCTTGATCACCACGGCACCTGAGCTGATGGCTGTTTCCGGGAGCAAGCCGAGGATGGTCTTTGCCGTGACCGTCTTGCCGGAACCGGACTCCCCCACGATCGCAACTACCTCGCCTGGGTTCACCTCCAGGCTCACGTCCTTGACGGCGTGGACATCTCCGCCGTCCGTGGCGAAGGTGACCTGGAGCCGGTCGATGGTGAGGACCGGCTGCCCTGTGGGGGCCTGGTCCGAAACATGTCCAAGGTTGGTGGTCATGGCTTACCTGCCTCTGCCGGTGCGGCCGGCGTTCCTGGTGATGCCGGAGTGCCAGCGGCTCCGCCTGCACGCTTGCGTCCGCGGATCCGGGGGTCGTTAAGGTCATTGATGCTCTCGCCTACCAGCGTGAGACCCAGGACCGTGAGTACTATCGCGATACCGGGGAAGACGCCGGTCCACCAGATACCCGAGGACGTGTCTGCCAGCGCTTTGTTGAGGTCGAAACCCCATTCCGCGGCAGAGGTGGGCTCGATGCCGAAGCCCAGGAAGCCCAGGCCTGCCAGCGTGAGGATCGCTTCAGAGGCATTGAGGGTGAACATGAGCGGCAGGGTCCGGGTCGCGTTCTTGAAAATGTGGCGGGCAATGATTCGCATGCTGGATGCGCCAAGCACCTTGGCGGATTCAACGAACGGCTCCGCCTTGAGCCTGATCGTCTCTGCGCGGATCACCCGGAAGTATTGCGGCACGAAGACCACGGTGATGGAGAACGCACAGGCGAAAATACCGCCCCAGAAGCTGGATTGTCCGCGGCTGATGACAATGGAGATGACAATCGCCAGGAGCAGGGTGGGGAAGGCATAGATGGCATCGGCAACAACAACCAGGATCCGGTCGAGCCATCCGCCGAAGTACCCGCTGAGCAGGCCCAGGGCCACGCCGAGGAACAAAGACATCGCAACGGAGACCACAATGACGGTCACCGCGGTCTGGGAACCCCAGATAACCCGCGACAGGACGTCGTAGCCGCCGACGGTGGTGCCGAGCAGATGCTTGCCGCCGGGCGGTTCCTGTGTGGGGAAGGATCCTGAGGCGTCGCTGAGCTGGGAATAGCCGTAAGGTGCCAGCAATGGCGCAAAGATGCTCGTGAGAATGAACAGTCCGCTCAGGACGACGCCCACAATCAGCATGCCCCGCTGGAGGCCGACGCTTTTCCTCAGGTGTGAGATCACCGGGAGCCGGAAGAACAGCGGCTGCTTGGGCGCGGTGAGTGTTGGGGTGCTCATGGTCAGTACCTCACTCGGGGGTCGATGAGCGCGGCGATGATGTCCACGATGAAGTTGGTGACGGCCACGATGATGGCCAGCAGGACCACGATGCCCTGTACGGCAACGAAGTCGCGGGCGTTCAGGTACTGCACCATCTGGTAGCCCAGCCCCTTCCATTCGAAGGTTGTCTCCGTCAGCACCGCACCACCGAGCATGAGAGCAATTTGCAGGCCCATGACCGTGATGACGGGGATGAGTGCCGGCTTGTAGGCGTGCTTGGTCACGAGTCGGAACTCGCTCACGCCCCTGGACCTGCCGGCCTCGACGTAGTCCTTGCCGAGGGTGCCGATGACGTTGGTCCGGACCAGGCGCAGGAATACACCTGCTGTGAGGAGGCCCAGGGTCGCTGCGGGGAGGATGGCATGGGCAACAATGTCGCCGAAAGCGGTCATGTTGCCGCTGCGCAGGGCGTCCAGCCAGTAGATGCCCGACGGCGCTGCGAGGCTGCCCATGGCAAGTTCAGTCCGGGTGGACGCCCGGCCGGCGACAGGCAACCAGCCCAGCCAGGTGGAGAACGTGAGCTTCAGCAGGAGGCCCGAGAAGAACGGCGGGGTGGCGTAGCAAAGGATGGCAAAGAAACGCAGCGATGCATCCGCAGCTTTGTCGCGGCGGTAGGCGGCGATGAGGCCCAGAGGGATACCCACCATAAGGGCCACAACGACGGCGTTGAGGCTCAGTTCCAGGGTGGCCGCACCGAAGGTGGTGAAGACTTCGGTCACAGGCCGTCGGTCCGTAATGGTGGTGCCGAAGTTGCCGGTGATCAGCTGGCCAAGATATTCGAAATACTGCACCAGAACCGGCCGGTCATAACCGGCGTCGTGAATTCTTTGGGCGAGGACATCCGGGGGAAGCCGGCCGCCTTGTGCCGCCGTGATGGGGTCGCCGATGACCCTCATCAGGAAGAACACAAGCGTGACCAGGATGAAGACGGTGGGGATGATCAGGAAGAACCTGATCACGATGTACCTGCCGAGGCCTCCCCCGCCTTTGGATTTGCTCTTGGGAGCAAGTATCCCGGGCTCAGCCTCGGGTACTTCTATAACTGTTGTCATTGTTACCTGTATTTCCTGCCCATGGATTGCGCGGGCTTGGCTGATGTGTGCCGGCCACGATGGTGGTCAGCAAGGGAGGCGGGACACTGGATCAGTGGCCCGCCTCCCCCATCGCAGAGTCCGTGGTTACGTGGACATCTGTTACTTGGACACTGTTCCGAGACGGAACTTGAAGGACGGGTCCAGCGTCTTGTCGACGCCGTTCACGCCGCTTCCGACGACGGCCACCTGGGCGCCCTGAAGCAGGGGCAAGGTGGAGATGTCCTTGGCCAGCGCGTTCTGGACGTCCTTGATGTCCGATTCACGCTTGGTCTTGTCGGCTTCGGTCAGCTGCTTGGAGATGAGGTCGTTGACCGTCGGGTTGTTGTAGTGGTTCTTGAGGAAGCCGCCCTCGGGGAAGAACGGTGTGAGGTAGTTGTCGGCATCGCTGAAGTCCGGGAACCAACCAAACTGGAACACCGGGTACTCGTCCGCACGGCTTGCCTTGCTGTAGGTGACCCATTCGGTTGACTGCAGGTTCACCGTGAAGAGGCCGGACTTTTCCAGCTGCTCTTTGATCATGGCGTACTCGTCACCGGAGGATCCACCGTAGTGGTCCGGGTTGTACTGCAGGTTCAGGGCAACCTTGTCAGTGATTCCGGCATCAGAGAGAACCTTCTTGGCCTTGTCCACGCTCGGCTTGCCGGCATCACCGTAGGCGTCCTTGAAGGACTCATTGGCCCCGAGGAAGCCGTTGGGGACGTTGGAGTACAGGGGCAGGTACGTGCCCTTGTACACCTGGTCGGCGATGGCCTGGCGGTCCACGAGGTTGGCCACGGCCTGGCGGACTGCCAACGCCTTGGCCGGGTCCGCGCCCGCGGCCTTGGTTCCAAAGGGCATGGTGTCAAAGTTGAAGGTGATGTAGCGGATCTCGCCACCGGGACCGGTCAGCACCTTGACTTTGGAATCCTTGCGGAGGTCATCGATGTCCGTGGCACTCAGGCTGCGGAAGGCGACGTCGATGGCACCCTGCTGGATTTCCAGCTTCAGGTTGGTGGGGCTGGCGTAGTACTTGATGGTGGCGGCATCATTGGCAGGCTTTCCCAGAACGCCCTTGTAATCGGCGAAAGCCTTGAAGCTGATGAGCTCGTTCTTCTTGTAGCTGTCAATGGTGTACTGGCCGTAGAAGGCGTTCGCCTTGATGATCTCGTCATCGGAAAGGATCTTGTCTGCCGGGAAGACTTCGTCATCGACGATCGGGGCGGCAGGGCTGCTGAGGATCTGGCTGAACGTCTGGTCATTGGCGTTCTTGAGCTTGAACACCACGGTGGTGGCATCGGGGGCGCTGACGCTCTCGATGTTCGTCAGCAGGGATGCCGGACCGGCGGGGTCGTTGATGGCTACCTGGCGGTCAAAGGAGAACTTCACGTCCTTGGAATCAAGGGTGTGGCCGTTGGCCCATTTGAGCCCGGATTTGAGCTTGACCGTGTATTCGGAGGGGGCCGTGAACGACGACGATTCGGCAAGGTCCGGTACCGGTTCCGCGCTGCCGGGCTTGGAGTTGAGGAGGAACGAGTAGATCTGATTCATCACCATGAATGAACCGTTGTCGTAGGAGCCTGCCGGGTCCAACGACGTGACCTTGTCCGTTGTGCCGTAGGCAACGGGGCCTGCGGCAGCCGGAGCGGACGAGGATCCGCCGCCGGAGGGGCCCGTGCATGCCGTTAAGGCGATTGCGGAGATGCCCGCCAGCGCGATAACGCCATGCAGGGCCTTCTTGTTCAGTGCCATCTGGTGAACCTTCTGTTCGATGGATTAGGTGCTCCGCCGTGGGATATTTGTGACGGAGCACACTCTTAGTGCCTCGATTCAACCAGACTTCGAAGCCCCCGAACCCCCAATTCGGTGATTTGAGACACAAAATTTACTTTCCAGTAGCTTCCCTTGGGGAGTGCAGGAGCATTGCCGGAAGGGTGCGTCGGGAATATGGTGTATTCCGGGTGCTCAACCGCTGGAACACACGTCGAAAGTCAGGCTCATGGACAAGGCAGCCCTGTGTGTGGGGATCAACAAATTCAAGTACCTTCCACAGTCCAGTTGGCTCCAAGGCTGCGTTAACGATGCCGAGGACCTGGCGGCCCTGCTCGGGGACAGCTACGGTTTCCCGGCGTCGCAGATCACCGTGTTGAGGGATGCCAAGGCCACCAAGAAGGCAGTTCTGGCCGAAATCAATTCCTTGGTGGACGCTGCTGTTGCCGGCACTGTCCAACAGCTCGTCTTCACCTTCTCAAGCCACGGCACACAGGTTCCCGACACCAACGGGGACGAAGAGGACAGCCTCGATGAGGCGTTCGCCTGCTACGACATCAACAATTCCGGTGACGCTTGGGATGCCGGCACGGTCATTTCCGACGACGAATTGGCAGCGGTGTTCGCCCGGCTTCCCGATGGAGTCCTGATGGACGTGGTGCTTGATACCTGCCACAGCGGGACCGGTTTAAAGTCCCTGGACCTGATTCCAGGGCGCCGTCCGCGTTTCCTCCCGGCGCCAACGCCGCGAGCGGTCATGGCCCACGAGGACTTGGAAACACGAACATTGCGCGACCTGGTGAAAACAGCCAAGTTGTCGACTCCGGTCCTCATGGCCGCTTGCAGATCGGACCAAACCGCGGCCGATGCCCTGATGGATGGCCGCTACAACGGCGCGTTTACCTACAACCTGGTCAAGAGCCTGCGCAGTGATGGAACCCTGGGGCGCGCCGATATTCTCAAGCAAGTGAGCAAGGGGCTCAAGGCCGGCGGCTTCGACCAAGTAGCGCAGCTGGAGGCGTCAAGGACTGCCCGCAAGGCCGCCTGGGGAGCTTGAGTACATCCCGGCTAATCTCCCGTGCCATGGAATTTGTTGCGCACCCCCGATGAGGCAGCCTCTTCGGCTTCGTGGTGTTCATCCGAACCGAACAGCTGGCCCTGGCGGCCCCTGTCCATCACTGGCTTGAGCGCGGCGTAGACCAGGCGACCACCGGCGTCGAACCTCAACAGTCCTCCCCCGCGGACGTCAATGTAGTCCCTCCCGGTTTTCACCCCGAGGCGCACATACGCTTCCCTTCGGCTCATCCGCACAGTCTGGATGAAGGACGCTCCGATCTCGGAAATGATGAACCCGTCCGGCGAGACACGCTCGGAGGTGCGGACCCGGGTTGAGCTCAGTGGCGTGCGCCGCTCCAAGCGGGCCGCTTCCAGGAGCCGGGGGTTCTCCCAAACGAAGCGCTGCACTTCCTGGGGGTCCGATCCCAGCGCCGAGAGGCGGATGGGGTAGCGAAGGCCTTGGTAGTAGTCCACGCCGCTGATGTTGTTCAGTGAGACCCGGCGGATGCCAATGGCGGAAAACTCCTCTTGGAGAGTTTCGCGGTAGCCGTGGACGTCGTCGGGCACCATATCGAGGTCGGCAGCGATGATGCCCCTCAGGAGATCACGCCAGGAAACGTCCACTGGCGGCATGTAGGACAGTCCGCGGATCACCATCCTGAGGATCCTGGTAGCCACGATCGAGCCAGACTCAGCGAGCTGCTGCAAACTGCGGCCTTGCCCGTAACGGGCGTTCCGTTCGGACCATAAGCGTTGAACAGAGCGGAGCACCGCGCCTACCACCACGGCACCGCGCGCATGAGGCTCAGGCAACACTTGCCACCCCGCGGGCACGGCACCGACGAACGGTTCGCGCAACGGCCCGCGGGCGAAGAGGTCCCGGGCGAAATCGAAAAGGGAACGCATCAAGACGGCGTCATCGGTGGACTGCCCGGGCCCCGAGCCCTTGGCTGCGGCTTGGAGTTGGCGGTAGACGACATCCTTGGACGAGAACACAGAGAGGATTGCCACGATGTCGGCCAATGCCTCATGCATTGCCAGTTGTTCCATGGTGGCCATCTGGTCCGCCCACGCCGGTCGGTATCCATCCAGGATCGCGTGGGTCACCTCATGGGCAACGATGTCACGGTACAAGGCCGTGGGAACCTTGTACCCCATGCGGTCCACCGAACCGAAGCGGATGATGTTGGTTCCGCGCTCGTATCCGGTATCGGTGGCTGTCACGAGGTCTCGGGCTTTGAGCACTACCCGCCCCTCGGGATTCCACGGCATGCGCCGGCCGAGCGTGGATTCGAAGATGTCCAAGGTGCTCATGGCCACGCCGTAGACGTGTTGGGCCAGGAAACGGGTGTCGTCCAGGAGTTCGCGCAGTCCGGCGGGCGGAGGTTCGGAAATCAACTGCCAGGGATCGCCCGGCTGCGTCAGGGTTACTGGAGAGACAGTGGTGCCCCGCCATTTCCGGATGTGGATCGCGTAGCGGTGGCCGGTGGGACCGCGTCGCAACCGTTCCACTGGTATGCGGACCTGCGCCGTCAGGGGCAGTTCCCCGCCTGCGCCGATTGGGCCTTCAGCGAGGATCGTCACCGAGACCATCTGCCCGGCTTTGATGTCGCCCGGGCCCTTCTTTGGAAATGCCACAGTCATCGCCATCCCGAGTGCGGACCCCACACGCCGCAGCGGAAGCGCTGCTTAGCCCAGTATGGAGGGGGCAGATGACAGAGGCAATGGCTCCTAGAGGGCTGCTCGCTGAAGTGAGCGCGCGGCGTCGATGGTTGCCTGCCCCAAAACCCGGCTGCCCTGGTAGAGGACGACGGTCTGGCCGGGGGCCACACCGCGCAACGGATCCTTCAGGGTAACCACCAGCTGTGCCCGTTCCACGCCCGACTCGTCCTCGACGGCTTCGACGCGGGCGACTGCCGGGACGGGATCGCCGTGGGCACGGACCTGGGCGTGGCAATCGAATTCTTCACCGGTGGCAACTTCGGAGATGGGCAGACCGGCCCAGGAAACCTTGATGCCGCGGATCTCATCGATCGCCAGGAGTGATTCGGGACCCACGACCACTTTGTTTTCCTTCGGGCGGATCTCAAGGACGAACCGGGGCTTGCCATCGGCGGCAGGAGTTCCCAGCTTGAGGCCACGCCGCTGCCCCACAGTGAAGGCGTTGGCTCCCGGGTGCTCGCCGACCTTGGCGCCGGTCTCATCGACGATGTCGCCGGTGGTCATTTCGATCTTTTCTGCCAGCCAACCCCGGGTATCGCCGTCGGAGATGAAGCAGATGTCGTGGCTGTCAGGCTTGTTCGCCACTGACAGGCCACGCCGCTCGGCCTCTGCGCGGACCTCGGCCTTGGACGGCGTGTCCGCCAGCGGGAACATGGAGTGCTTGAGCTGCTCGTGGGTCAGGACGCCCAGAACGTAGCTCTGGTCCTTGGCCCAGTCGGCAGCGCGGTGCAGTTCAGGGTTACCGTCGGCGTCTTCGATCACCTTGGCGTAGTGCCCTGTGCAGACGGCGTCGAAGCCAAGCGCAATGGCCTTTTCGAGCAAGGCGGCAAACTTGATGCGCTCGTTGCAGCGCATGCAGGGGTTGGGCGTCCGTCCGGCGGCGTATTCGTCGATGAAGTCCTGGACGACGTCTTCCTTGAAGCGCTCGGAGAAGTCCCACACGTAATAGGGAATTCCGAGGACGTCGCAGGCACGCCACGCATCGCGGGAGTCCTCGATGGTGCAGCAACCCCGGCTTCCGGTGCGCAGGGTGCCCGGCATGCGGGACAGCGCGAGGTGGACCCCCACGACGTCGTGCCCGGCCTCGACGGCCCGGGCGGCGGCAACAGCGGAGTCCACTCCGCCGCTCATTGCTGCAAGTACTCGCATGCTGGCTTTCTGTAGGAAGGGATTGGCACCCATCGGCTGCTGATGGCCGCGGGTCGCCCATCCATTCTAGCGTGCAGTACCACGCCCGCGGGAAATCCCCTTGACGGACCCACCGAAGGCTTCTAAAGTCAAAGATATTGCTTTTAGAATCGAGTGGACATGGCACACGAAGCAATCGTCATTGTCGGCGGTGGACTGGCAGGCGCCACCGCGGCGAAGACCCTCCGGACCGAGGGTTACGCAGGAGCGCTCACGCTGCTGGCTGCCGAAGCGCGGACCCCCTACATCCGCCCTCCTCTCTCCAAGGAGTTCCTCCTCGGAAAAGCCGACGAAGAATCCGTGGAGGTGGTCCCCGGGGATTGGTACCGGGAGAACGACGTCGAACTCCTCCTTGGCGTCACGGCCACCGGATTCGATCCCGGCAGCCACACCGTCACGCTGGCCGACGACCGGACGCTTCAGTACGGCAAACTGCTGCTTGCCACGGGAGCCCAGCCCCGCAGGATTCCCCTGCCCGGGGCGGAGCTCGACGGTGTCACGACCTTCCGGACTTTCGAGGACAGCCTGAAACTGAGGTCTCTCCTGGCCGACGGGGGCCGCAAGGTGGTCATGGTCGGATCGGGCTGGATTGGCATGGAACTCGCGGCCGCTGCCCGCACCTATGGAAACGACGTGACGCTCCTCGGCCTCGAGGATATCCCGCTGGGTGCTGCCATCGGACCCGAGCTCGGCAACTACTTCCGGCAGGTGCACGAAGAACAGGGCGTCAGCTTCCGCCTGCCTGCGAGCGCGGCCGCCATCGAAGGCCGGGAGGGGCGGGCGACAGCGGTCCGTACCGATTCCGGCGAAACCCTGCCCGCCGACGTCGTGATCATCGCAGTGGGCGTTGTCCCGGATACGGCGCTCGCAGAGGCTGCCGGTCTGGAACTGCGCAACGGAATCCTGGTGGATGCGGGCCTGCGCACCAGCGCCCCGGATGTCTTGGCGGCAGGGGATGCAGCCAACGCTTTGCACCCCTTCACCGGCGAACACCATCGCAGCGAACACTGGGCCAATGCGCTCAACGGCGGAAAAGTGGCCGCCAAGTCCATGCTGGGGCAGGACGCTGTGTTGGATGTGGTGCCGTACTTCTACACGGACCAATTCACCGTCAGCATGGAGTATTCCGGCTACCCGTCTTTGGCGTCAGGCGCACCGCCAGTGATCCGCGGCTCCATGGAGGAGGGCAGCTTCATCGCCTTTTGGCTACAGCAAAACAGCGTAGTTGCCGGGATGAGCATCAATCAGCGGCGCGTCCAGAAACCCATCAAGGCGCTCATTTCCGGTCGCGTCGCCGTGGATGTCGGCCGCCTCACGGATCCTGACCTGCCTCTGGACGAACTGCTGCCAGAGGCCAACCAGCCCTAGCGGCAGGCTACGCGACACCCCGCCGGGCAACAGTTGCCGCCGTCTGGATGGAGGATTCATGCCCTGCCATACCGGCTTGCCGCGCCCTGGCACAGGCGTCCGGAAGCGCCTTCAGGAGGGCATCGACGTCAGCCTGGGTGGAAGTGTGCCCAAGAGTAAAGCGCTGGGCGCCACGGGCAGTGTCCTCATCAAGTCCCATCGCGAGCAGGACGTGCGATGGCCGCGGCACTCCCGCCGTACACGCCGAGCCGGTTGATGATTCGACGCCGGCCAGGTCCAGCACGAACAGCAGGGAGTCCCCTTCACAGCCGCCGAAGGTGAAGTGCGCGTTGCCGGGAAGCCGCCGCTCACCCCGGGCTCCCCGCAGCACAGCATCAGGAACCTCTTCAAGGACTCCACTGATCAGCTGTTCACGCAAGGCGGTCAGTCTTTCCCGCTCCTCGGGCAGCTTCGCAGTGACAGCTTCCGCGGCTGCCGCGAACGCTGCAACGGCAGGCGTATCCAACGTTCCGGAGCGGACATCCCGTTCCTGTCCGCCGCCGTGCTGGACGGGGGTCAGCTTGACCGCCCGGCCGAGGAAGAGCGCACCAACGCCCACGGGACCGCCGAGCTTGTGCCCGGAAACGGACATGGCAGCGAGGCCGGAGGCACGGAAATCGACAGGTACGGACCCGAAGGCCTGCACGGCATCGGAGTGGACCGGAATGCCGTGCGGCTTGGCCAGTTCCACGATCTCTGTCACGGGCTGGATTGTGCCGACCTCGTTGTTGGCCCACATCACTGTTATCAGGGCGATCGCCTCGGGATCGCGCGCAATCTCGGCTTCAACGACGTCGAGCCGGACAGCACCTTCGCTGTCCACCGGAAGCCAGGTGACGTCCGCGCCTTCGTGGCGCTCGAGCCATTCGACGGTGTCCATGACCGCATGATGCTCGACGGCGGAACAGAGTATCCGGTTCCGCCGTGGGTTTTCGTCGCGGCGGGCCCAGTAAAGACCCTTGACGGCCAGGTTGTCAGCTTCCGTTCCACCTGAAGTGAAGATGACCTCGGAGGGGTGGGCGCCTGCAGCGGCGGCCAGGGTTTCGCGGGCGTCCTCAACGGCACGCCGAGCGCGCCGGCCGGCGCCGTGCAGCGATGACGGGTTTCCGGTCTTGGCCAACTCGCGTGTCATGACGGCAAGCGCTGTGGCCGAGAGTGGCGTTGTAGCGGCGTGGTCAAGGTATACAGGCACCTTGCCATTCTACCGACGCCCGAGGTTCAGGACTCAGTGATCTCCTGCACAGCGCCGATCCGCGCACAGCAATGTCCCGCACCCGGGTCAGGCACCACGCAATCCTCCGGCAGCCCGGACGCCGAAGCCACGCCCGAGAGGAAAGCTCCGTTCATGGTGCAGATGACGTCCTCATGGTCTTGCGACAAACGGTGGAATGGACAGTTGCGCAGGCGGTATCCTCCCGAGTCATCTGCCGACGGCTCGTACCCGAGATCCCGCAATGCGCCAGGGAGGTCCCCGGGTTTTCCGGACTCCCGCCCCTTGCCACGGGCAACCTCAACCAAGGCCGTAGCCACCGGGATGCCCTCCGCTGTGGAGCGCGATATTGCCTCTGCCAGGAGGTGGCCGGCGAGGTCGTAGTTCCGTTCGGGGACGGAGGCGGCCACTTCCTGGACATCGGGGCTGTAGAGCTTCGCCGGCCGGCCTGAGCCGGGGCCGGCCTTGTGAGCGGGCTTCCTGAATTCCACCCTCAGGATGCCCTCCCGGACCAAGCGGTCCAGGTGGAAGGATGCCGTGCTGCGCGGAAGGTCCATGGCAGCCGCGGCCTCATCACGCCCCACAGGTTCCCCGGCCGCCAGGACGTATTCAAATAGCCGGCGGCGGTGTTCATCCCCCAATGCAGCCACTGCCGTAATTCGTCGGGTCCATGCAAGACCGGATGCGCTCATGCCCACAGGATATCTCTAAAATCAAGATTCATTGCTTTAGTAGATAACCAAGTTCTAAAATTATGGAACCTACTTTTAGAAGGGAAAGCCATGTACACAGCAGCAGCCCCAGCGCAGACTTCCACCCTGCAGGGACCTTCACGGCAGGCCTATACCCTGCTCAGGACAATGTTCACCGTAGCGCCGGTAGCGTTTGGCCTGGACAAGTTCACCAACGTCCTTACCGACTGGACCAACTATCTGGCCCCGCTGGCAACCACCGTTATCCCGGTCTCCGCTCAAACATTCATGTATGGGGTGGGAGTCGTAGAGATCATCGCCGGGATCACCGTAGCGCTACGGCCACGATGGGGTTCCCTGGTTGTGGCTGCATGGCTGCTGGGCATCATCGTCAATCTGCTGGTCTTGGGCTCCTACTACGACGTTGCCCTGCGGGACTTCGGCCTCCTGGTGGCCGCGCTGGCCCTGAACCGGCTGGCCACGGCACACGGGAAATAGCCTCGATCAGCGCCGGCGGTCCCACCTAGGAGGGCGGAATCACCGCGAGTTTCGCTTGGACATCAGCCCGGGCAGCGGCAAGGGCAGTGTCACTCGGGCAAGCCAAGGAAATATAGACCGAGGACGCGGGAGCACTGAACAGCCTGGCAAACACCACCACAGGCTTGCTGCCCGAAGCAGCGGAAGACTCCAGGGACAAGAACTCCACGCTGTGCCGGGGCTTGTCCGAGTCCTGGCCCCACGGCAATGAAGCCGGCTTCAGCGCCTCCACATCGATTCCCGTATTCAGGTAATGAAAGAGTGCCTTGGTAGATGCAGCATCATCACCTGTGACAACCAGCGGACCCTGATTTACGCTGACACGGGCAGCGAGGGAGCACCCGTCCGTTTTCCTGTACAGGATCTCGCCCTGTAAACCGGAGTGCACCAAGGACCAGCCCGGCACTTCTTCCAATTTGCCGGCTACTGTCACGGGATCGCCAGAAGCCAACGTGCCACCGGCCGCCAACGGCAGGTCCTTCGCAGCCACGGCGTCAGCATCATGCCCAGGCGTAATCGTTGGGGTGGAAAGAGTTGATTCCGACGGCGAGGGCTTGGGCGCCGTCGGGTCAGGAACGTTCACGCTGCAGGCAGCCAGCAAGACACCGACGGTTCCCAAGGCAGCGGCCCCTGCCAACCGCCGTCGAACACTGCACGCCACCTGCTACTCCCCACTTCGTGTTCTGCCGCCTGCCGGGACTGAGTCTAGCGGCACGCAACTGGACCTCGGGCCAGGCGAAGCACCTATGCGAGCACCCGAAGAGCCAGTGGCAGGACATCGACATCCACAGGAAGGGGTGCAATGCGTTCACCATCGGCGTAGGCCACCACGCCCTCCGCTTCCAACCGCACAGTGCGGACCCGTCGGATCTCTACCTCCGGCCTGCCGGTGTGCTTTCCCGCGAAGACCTTGGGAAAGATGGACAGGAACCTCAACCGCGACAACGGCTTCACCACAAACAGATCGAGCCACCCGTCATCCGGCGACGCGTCCGGGGTGATCCGCATGCCACCACCGATTGATTGCCCGTTCGCGACTGAAATCAGCAGCGCGCCCTGGTTCCACCGCAGGTCGTCGGCAACCACCGTGTATTCAGTACGCCGAAAAGAACCAAGCTCCCGCAGCGTCGCCAGGTTGTAACGGCTTTTCCCCCGCGGCCAACGCCACGAGTTGGCCCGCTCGTTCACAGCGGCATCGAATCCAGCTGACAGCACCCCTGCAAAGTGGCTGGTCCGCCCGGCCGCCCTGACCCTGCCGACGTCGATCCTCCGCCCGCCTGTGTCTAATGCGTCGAGAATCCGCTGACAGGCTTCAGCTGGCCTGTTCAACGGCAAAGCCAACAGCCTCGCAAAATCGTTGCCTGTCCCAGTGGGGATGATGCCAAGCGGTACCTGCAGTCCGGCGAGCGCATTCACACCCAAATGGACCATGCCGTCACCACCGACCACCACCAGCGCGTCCACCTCCGTACCGGCGGACAATGCCTCCCGCACCAGCACCTCAAGCGATACATAGTCATCAGTTTCAAGGACGACGACGACCCGGCCCACGGCGCGAAAATACGCGGCGGCCCTGTCCCCCACTCCCGAGGAACGGCCGAACGAGGCCGCAGGGTTGATGGCCAGCAGCATCTTGCCCTGCGGGTGGAGGGCCCGTGGATGTTCCGGAGGATTCACAGCCCGAATTATGCCAGTCGGGAACCACGTGCCCGGGTGCCTGCGTTCACATAGTGGCTGGATAAACTTACCAATACCGCCCTGATAGGGGCGGCCGTCATTTTAGAGAAGGGCCCGTGCTTGGCCGAGGGCAGCAGTTCGCACTATCAGGTTCTCCGTGTCGCCGTCACCGCGACGGACAAGGAGATCAAAGTGGCCTACCGCAAGGCTGCCCGGAAAGCACACCCCGATCATGGCGGCGAGGCCGAGATGTTCCGGCGCGTGACCCTCGCGTACGAGACACTCATCGACCCCCAGCGCCGGGCCGAATACGACCGCCGGTACGCCGCCGGAGCCACCGGACGCACCCAGGCGCGCCCAGGCGACTACACTGGAGCGGCCGCGCCGCCACCGTCAGCGACAACCAACGTCAAGCGACCGCAAACGCAACGCAACACCGCCGGGGATCCGCCGGTCTACGTTCCTGCTTTTGACGACCCCAACGAAGTGCCGCTGATCCCGAAGGCGGAGGCGGCCATGCAAGTCCATGGACTTCCCCGCAAACGCGGAATCTTCGGGGCCGAGGCCCGGATCCAACGCGAAATGCGCACAGTCCAACTCATCAGCCGCCAGATCCTTCCAGCCATACCGGCTGCCCGGCTGATCAACGGCCTGCGCTCGCCGTCGGACAACAACCACATCGACCACGCGGTCCTGTCCGGTTACAGGCTGGCTTTGGTCGGTTCCATGCTGCTGCCCAAGGGCGCGTACGCCTGGGATGGCCATTCGCTGCGCCATGGCGGCCGTTCGGTCGCTCCCCCGCAATTGGCCCACATTGTCCGCCACATGCAGGAGATCTTCCCGGAGCTGAACGTCACCGGCTGGGTAGTCCTGCACGGACCGGACGGCAACCTGCATGAACCCGTCATCGACCAGTACGGAAAGGGCAATGCCGGCGGCGCCGTTGAGATCGTTAATGGAGCCGGGCTTGTCCGGGGCTTGAAGCAATTCCTTAGTTCAGGGCCAGCGCCCAACACAGTGGTGGTCCCGGTGCTGGCACGGCTCCTTCGGGGTATGCACTAACTTCCGCGGTCCTGGTCGGAGGCCCAACACGCGGCTGACTAAGATGGGACAGTGTTCCGCATCCTTTTCCACACTCCAGAAATCCCGGGCAATACCGGCAACGCCATCCGCCTCGCCGCCATCACGGGCGCCGAGCTTCACCTGGTGGAGCCCCTTGGTTTCGATTTCTCCGACGCCAAGCTTCGCCGGGCCGGCCTTGACTATCACGACCTCGCCGTGGTGACGGTGCACAAAGACATCGAGGCTGCCTGGGAAGCCCTGCAACCGGAAAGGGTCTTTGCCTACACCTCCGACGGCGAGACGTCCTACACGGACGTCGAATACCGCCCAGGCGATGTCCTGATGTTCGGACCGGAATCCGTGGGCCTTCCCCAGTGGCTGAAGCAGGATCCGCACGTCACCGCACGCGTTCGCCTCCCCATGAGGCCATCCCTGCGCTCGCTCAACCTCGCAAATGCCGCTTCGATCGCAGTGTTCGAAGCCTGGCGGCAGAACGGGTTCGCCGGCGCCAAACTGTAACCCATCCACGGCGGCCGCAGCACCGAATGACTTATGCAGGGACAACCCCGCACAGGACATTCTTGGAGGGAGCCTCCGTGAGCGCGTTGCAGACAAGGGCCACGACAACACGCGGCCATTCCGCCGCGCTTGCGACCTCGCCCCACAGTGCTGACGGTTTCAAACGGGACAACATATGCTGGACAGTAATGGACACCCCCAACAACCCCGGCCCCCCGGTCTTCGAAGCCACCGGCACTGCCAGCGACCTCAACACGCAGTTGACCAGCCTGCTGGAACTCATGGCAGCAGGAGACCAGCAGGCGTTTGCCGAATTCTACGCCCTGACCTCCCGGCGCGTCTTTGGCATGGCCAGGCGCGTACTAATTGATCCGGATCTCAGTGAGGATGCCACCCAGGAGGTCTACATCCAGGTCTGGCAAGGCGCAGCAAACTTCGACCGCTCAGCGGGAACTCCCTTGGCTTGGCTCATGACCATTGCACATCGCCGGGCCATTGACCGCGTCCGGGCCGTGCAGGCAGCAACCGACCGGGAAGCCAAGTACGGTGCCGCGAGCCAGGACCTGGACCGGGACCTCGTGGCGGAGGAAGCAGATACCAACCTGGAGGCCGAGGCAGTGAGCCGTTGCCTCGGTACCCTGACGGAGACTCAGCGTGAATCCGTCCGCCTGGCCTACTACGGTGGCCTCACCTACCGTGAAGTGGCTGAACACCTTGGCGCCGCAGTCCCAACCATCAAGTCGCGCATCCGCGATGGCCTGCTGCGCCTGAAGACCTGCCTGGGGGTGGGCTGACATGACCGAAAACACCGGTGGAGGCTTCATCCGCAGAATGTTTGCCAACGACATCGCCACAGATCTGGCAGAGGGCCGGATCCTTGAGCTGGCAGAAATCTACGCCTTGGACGCGCTCAGTGACGAAGAACGCGCCTTGATCGACCATTACGTCAAGGACGCTCCTGAAGGTCCCGAATTCCTTGAGCGGGTGCGCGAGGCCCGCGAGACATTGGCCGTGAGCTTCACCGCCGCGGAGGAACCTCCGGCAGGCCTTTTCGACAACATCATGGAACGCATTGCCACGGAGACGGCCACCCCGGATGCAGCAGAATCGGCCGCCCCGGCGGCGGAGGCTGCCGCCGTCGACGAGCTCGCGGCGGCCAGCGCCAAACGCGCAGAGCGTCGGCAGTCCGGCGCGCGCCGCTGGATCATCGGCGCCGCAGCGGCAGCCGTCATTGCCCTTGGTGGCATTGGCGTGGGTGCCTACGTCGCGGAGCAGAACGATCCCGTCAACCAGGTTCTCCAGGCCCAGGACGTGCAGAAGCAGTCGGCCTCCGTCCCCGGCGGCGGCACTGCCACAATCTCCGCGTCCTCGGCCAAGGATTCGTTCGTGGTCCTGATGGACGGCGTTGCGCCCGCCCCGGAGGGTAAGGTCTACCAGCTGTGGACGCTGCCCAAGGACGGCTCAGCACCGGTTCCGCAAGGCACCATGGACGCCCAGACCCTGTCCAAACCGGCCGTGGTGAAGGGCTTGTCTTCGGCCTCGTCGGTAGCCATAACGGTTGAACCGGCAGGCGGATCGCGCGCCCCTACCAGCGCACCCGTCCTCGTGGTGGCGCTCAGCGCCTAAGCGGCAAGGATAAACGCACGACGGCGGC